>JARRMH010000456.1:0-4066 GCA_037386205.1 Woeseiaceae bacterium
ATGGTCACGGGTCGTCTCCGACTACCTCGAGAAAGCAGAACTCATCGACGACCTCGAGGCCGTCGGCTTCTACACGGTGGGCTACGGCTGCACGACCTGTATCGGGAACTCGGGCCCTCTCAAGCCCGAGATTGCCGAGGCCGTGACGAGCGGCAAGATCGTCGGCACGAGCGTGCTCTCAGGCAATCGCAACTTCGAAGGCCGTATCCATGCGCTCGTCCAGCACAATTTTCTCGCCTCGCCCAGCTCGTGGTCGCGTATGCGCTCGCGGGAAACATGACCGTGGACCTGTTCAACGACCCGCTCGGGCAGGACCAGGACGGCAACGACGTGTACCTCAAGGATATCTGGCCCTCGCAACAGGAGATCCACGACACCGTGGCGGCGAATGTCGACTCCGCCATGTTCCAGTCGAGTTACGGCACGGTCTTCGAGGGCGACGACAACTGGAAGAGCATCGAATCACCGACGGCGGAGATCTACACCTGGGACACCAGGTCGACGTATGTCAAGAACCCGCCCTACTTCGTCGACATGAGCCGGGAACGCGGCGACGTCAGCGAAATCAAGGGTGCGCGTGTGCTCGCCCTGCTCGGTGACTCGGTCACGACCGATCACATCTCACCGGCCGGCTCCATTGCGCCGGACAGCCCGGCTGCCGACTACCTGCGCGCCAATGGCGTCGAGCAGAAAGACTTCAATTCCTACGGCTCGCGGCGTGGCAACCACGAAGTCATGATGCGCGGCACGTTCGCCAATATCCGGCTGCGCAACCTGCTGGCGCCCGGCACCGAAGGCGGCTGGACCTGCCACCAGCCGAGCGGCGAGCAGATGACGATTTTCGATGCGTCCCGGAAGTACAAGGACGAAGAAACGCCGTTGATCGTCCTTGCGGGCAGCGAGTACGGCACCGGGTCGTCGCGCGACTGGGCCGCCAAAGGGACGTTGCTGCTCGGTGTCAAAGCCGTCATCGCCAAAAGCTTCGAGCGCATCCATCGCTCCAACCTGATCGGCATGGGGGTCCTGCCCCTGCAGTTCGTCGAGGGCGAGGATGCGCAATCGCTGGGGCTGACCGGGAAAGAGACCTTCGATATCACGGGCCAGTCCGATGCGGCCGCGAAGAAGGTGACCGTGACGGCGACCGCCGATGACGGCAAGGTTACGACCTTCGAAGCCCTGGTGCGGATCGATACGCCGAAAGAGCGCGACTACTTCGAAAACGGCGGCATCCTGCACTACGTGCTCAGGCAGCTCGCTGCCTGAGCGTGGCATCGCCGTGTGACATCCCGGATGCCGTGATCGCGGCACTGCGGGATGCTCGTCACGTTTGCGTCCTGACCGGGGCCGGCGTATCGGCGGAAAGCGGCGTCCCGACATTCCGCGATGCGCAGGACGGGCTCTGGGCCAGGTACCGCGCCGAGGACCTGGCCACACCGGAGGCATTCCGTGCAAATCCTGCCCTCGTCTGGCGCTGGTATCGCTGGCGCCGGGAACTCATCGCCGCAGCCGAGCCGAATCCGGGCCATGTGGCGCTGGTGCGCCTCGCCGAAGGTGCGGCACGGTTGACGCTGGTTACGCAGAATGTCGACAACCTGCACCAGCGCGCGGGTAGCGCGGGCGTCATCGAATTCCATGGCAATATCTTCGAAGACCGGTGCTTTGCAGAAGGCACGCTGCATGTCGCAAGAGCATCGGACGAGGTTCCGGCTTGCCCCGACTGCGGTGCGCCCCTCCGACCAGGCGTTGTCTGGTTCGGTGAGGCCATACCCGAGCGTGCCCTCGCCGCGTCGTCGGCCGCCGCGGCCGCTTGCGACGTGTTCCTGTCGGTGGGAACGTCATCGGCAGTCTATCCGGCCGCCGGGCTCGCCGAAATTGCCCGCCAGAACGGCGCACAGCTGATCGAGATAAATCCCAACCCGACCATGCAGGCGTCGAGCTTCGATTTTGCGCTCGCCGGAAATTCGGGGGTCATCCTTCCGGAACTGTTAGAATTACTGCCCTTCTAAGAATTCTGACACTGGGAACCCGAGACCAAGATGCAACTCTCCGCCGCCAATATTCTCTCGACGGGTAAATGGACCCGCGTCATTGCCTGGACCGTCGGTATCGTCCTGCTCATTTTGTGCATTGTGGGGATCTGGGCATCGCGCGAGCCGGATACATTCTGGGTGAATCGCTCGGCGGACCAGAACACAGCGGTCGTCGGCTATTCCACCGTGGATACGCTGATTCGCGTCGGAGAGACACTCCTCGACAAGAACGGCGGTTACCTGACCAACGACAAGCTGCCGCCTTTCGTGTTTCTCGACAACATCCCGCAGCCAGTCGCAATCGAAAGAAGACCCGGACGTGGCGGAAGGTGCGCCAAAATTCTTCTACGACACGGACTCTTGGGTATTCCCGACCACGGAGTCCGAGTACCGCGCCGGCATCGAGGCCTTCAAGAACTATCGCGAGCGCCTGGTCAGCGGCGATCCCGACACGGTGTTCTATGCGCGGGCCGACAATCTCCGCGAATGGCTCGCCCAGGTTGAAAAACGTCTCGGCAGCCTGACACGGCGCCTTGGCAACAGCGTTTCCGGTCGCCGGGTCAACGAAGACCTCGCCGGCGATGCGGCAGCCGAAGCTTCCGGCGACCAGCCGGACACGATCGATGTGCGCACGTCATGGTGGAAAACCGACAACATCTTCTACGAGGCGCGCGGCACTGCGTGGGCGCTCGTGCACTTCTTCAGAGCCGCAGAGTTCGACTTTGCCAAAGTCCTGGGCGACAAGAATGCAGAAGCCAGCGTGCGCCAGATCATCCGCGAACTCGAGGCCAGCCTCTCGCCGATGCGATCGCCGATGGTGCTGAACGGCGGCGGCTACGGCCTGACGGCAAACCACTCGCTCGTGATGGCGAATTATCTCGCCCGCGCCAACGCTGCCGTGATCAACCTGCGCGAGTTGCTAGACCAGGGTTAGTCAGGCAGACTTCAATACGAACTTGCCAGGTGACGTCGGACGTATCCACGTGCGGCGTTTAATCGGGAAGACGGTGCGCTTCGGCAATCCCGTCACTGCCCCCGCAACGGTAAATGAGTTCGTCGGTCACAGTGCCACTGCGCGACTCCGCGCGGGAAGGCGACCGACGAGGCATAACAGCAACTCATGAGTCCGGAGACCGGCCTGGCAACCAGCTGACTGTCGGTCGCGTCGGGGAAGACGCGAGGGGAGATCAAAATGAATCAAGCACGAGTCGCCCTGGCTGCCATGGCTGCCGGCCTCGCCGTGTCCTTGGTAAATGCGCGCGCAGACGAACCTCTCGACCGGATCATCGTTTCTGCATCGCGCACGCCCTTGTCCATAAGCGCCACGGGCAGCGCGGTCACGGTGATCACGCGTGACGACATTGAACGCCGCCAGGCACGCTATGTCACCGACCTGCTGGGCCAGGTGCCCGGATTCGCGGTGAGCCAGTCGGGCGTGGCCGGCGCGCAGACCCAGGTCCGGGTGCGCGGCGCCGAGGCCAACCACGTGCTCGTCCTCGTCGACGGCGCGCGGGCCAATGACCCGGCGACCGGCGACGAGTTTCGCTGGGAATTCCTGACGACGGCGAACATCGAACGGATCGAAATCGTTCGCGGGCCGCAGAGCGCCATCTGGGGCAGCGATGCCCTCGCCGGCATCGTCAATATCATCACGCGTTCCGGGGACACGACGCCCACGGTGGATGCGTACATCGAAACCGGCAGTGAGAACACGCTCAACAACGCGATCAGCGGGAGTCTGCAGGCCGGGACCTGGAACCTCGGGATGAGCGTCGAGCGCCTCACGACCGACGGCGGCAACATGTCCCGCACGGGCACCGAAGACGACGACTCCGATGCCACGACTGCGGCACTCAATGCGTCGTGGAACACCGGAGAGGCGCTGTCGTTGCGGTTCAACCTGCGCTCCGTCGATGCCTATACGCAGTATGACAGTGTCGACTATGTCCTCACTGGCCTGCCCGCCGATTCGGACGTCGCGCTCGATACGACACAGCACTACGGCCAGTTGGCGATGGTCGCCGGCGCACCCGGCT
>JARRMH010000457.1:0-4144 GCA_037386205.1 Woeseiaceae bacterium
CAACGTCACCAGCCCCAAGAACTCTGCATCTCTTTCCGAGCGCCTCTACGTCGTGTTTAAGCCTCGCATCATCCGCAACCGGAAAATTCTTCTTCCAGAGAAACGGCACACTGTAGTGACAGGGAATGACCAGTTCCGTATCGATCAGCTCAACCGCCTTGATTGCGTCGTCGACTTCCATCGTCCAAGTGCTCTGGCCAATACCTCCTATCGGGAGCATTAGCACAGTCGGCCTCAGGCCCTCACGATCGGCCGGGAGCAGCACTCAATGCACCGTAGGCCAGGATCCACCGGCCGCTCAATCACCTGACGATTCCCGGCTGTTCTTGATCGGACTCATCCACTCCGAAATTTGCAGGAGCTGGCGACAGTACGCGGCTGCCTGGTCGATGATTCCATCGTTGATCGTCGCATCGGTCGGGTAGAGTCTTTCCACGTCGTCCCATAACAACCGACCCATAACAGAGGGCGTAGGCATCCAGTACCAACTTTCCTCCGGCTCGAGGGGCGTTCCCTGCACGAAGTTGGCGAAAGCGGCGTTGCCGAGGGCCACGGCAAGGGGCTCTTCCAGCAGCTGGTAGAAGCCGGTAGCGATCTGTGCCGGGCACTCCGACAGGAAACGAGCCGTGAGGCTCCTCTTCTGCGCGGGCGCCTGGTGGGCAGAAATGTAATGGATAACCTCATGCACAGCGATCTCCGACCAGCCACCCTCCGCGGCGTGACGGAACGGATGAAAAAGGTCCGGCCACTGACATCCGTTATCCATGAGAGAAAATAGATCAGCAGCTCCGCTGTATCCGGCTTGGATGCGCAGCTCAGCCTGGACGGGTGAGGCCGCGCTCAGCAGAACGCAGTAAAGCAGGGCCGCGAATGTTATGCGAACAGAGCAGGAGCTGAGTGGGGCGAAGGTAGGTGTCGGCATGATCGGGATCCGGGAGCGCGTGTTATTTGGGACTATCCGCCGGCGCGGCAGATCCAGTGACTGTTGACCTTACCCCCGATATCTTGCCCATGAATTCACCCGGATTTCCCCGTTAGTGAAGAGTACGCCATCGCCGAGTCATTCATTCTGAGTAGTGGCAGAGTCGGCGTTGAATAGCGCCTCGGGAGCGCCATACTCCTCCGGCCAGTCTGCGAACGGTACGTCGGTGGCGCCGATCTCGAGCTCTACGACGGCCCAGCGTCCTTTCTCCCTGCGCAACAGTGCGCAAACCCAGTCTTCGAAGAATCCGGCTTCAATATCGTGCGCGTAAGGCGTGCCGGAGTAGTCGATCCGGGAGCCATCGCTGCGCACGGGCACGGCAGTCAGGAATGCCCATCTGTCGTCGCTACGGAGCGTATCCACGCGAAACAGCACGGGTGCGCCGAGCGCACTCTCAACAGGCGCGCGTGCGGCGTCGAGAATGCGATCGCGCTCGGGGTCGCCGATCTCGGGCGTGGATATGGTTTGTGCACAAATAGAACTACAGGCCAGCATCAATAGCATGCAGAAGAGCGCGGGCTTCCGCTCCTTGTTTGCCACTCCGCGGTGCGTGCCGTGCCTCACTGGAACCGGATGAAATCGTAGTGCGACGAATTAAGGCTCCGGGTGCGCCGGCAGGCCTCGAATCCCTCGCGGCTACCTTCGTCATTGGTATTGCCCTCGATGGTGGAGAACACGATCTGTCGCCCTTGTCCGTGGCCGGACATCGCAAACCCGGTGTGTGTCCAGTCCGTGGTCGTCCGCCGCCTGAGGAATATGCAGCAGGCGCCGAGCGCATCCCAATCGGTGCGCCCCGAACTCAGATCGGAACGAGAGACGAACAGGTTCGCGCGTTTGGCCTGCGCGGCGAGCGAATCGCAGGACACCGACCCCTCGATCGGCGGCTTCTCCTGTCGATAGAAATATGCCTGCTGCATGACGAGCGTGACGAAGCCGGCGCACCAGGCCCAGGAAAGACCATCGTTGCCTTTGCAGTAGAGCCTGACCCAGGGGCCGCAATTGGGTCCACCGATCTCGATCGGATGCCGCGTGATATGCCGCTCGGCCACTGCCAGCACGGCTTCGGGTGCGGATAGCTCTGCAATGTCCGGCACCTCAAGCGCATCGCGCATCGGTTTGACGAGCAGCTTCCAGGTCTCGGCCGTCACTTTGCCTGAAGTCGCGACGCCGTTCGCCGCCTGAAAGTCGCGGATGCACTCGGCGGTAGCCGGACCGAAGTCGGAATCGACCCCAGTACGAAACTGATGATAGTTGAGCCATTCCTGAATCCGCTTGACGGTCAGGTTCTTCGCACCCATCTCCACCTGGAACCTTATCGAAATCGATTGTCATATCCGCTTCCTCCGCCAGACACGGAACGACGTAGCCGTGACCGCACCCCGTACAATAAGCCACGCTTGACGTCGGATATTGAGCATATCATGGCGCTTCGCAAGCGAACACGGCAGACGTCTTACTGCCCAGAGATGGGTGCGGGATGACGTGTTTTGATGCCTTCTCCAGACTTCGGCGGTCGTCTTGGAATCTTCCACGCTGGCGAATCAGTTGAGATCCAGACCGTACTCGCGAAACTTCCGGTTGAAGGACCGGATCAAGGCATGCTGCGTTGGCTTCCGTGCGCATAGATCGTAAGCTTCCCCGACTGAGCGACAGGTAGAAACTGGAGTTTTCTGGCAGTCGAACTTGGCCCCAAAGCGGTACCGTTCTTTACTGGAATTCAGCTGCTTTTTGCCTCCGCTGTTTGCTGAATTCTGACGAACTCTTTCGGCGTCAGATTTCCTAGTGTAGATCCGCTGGTAGCTAAACCGTGGACGGGCGATGGCAATTATACTCGCGCAACTGCCGCAGCTCGCGAACCTCTGTAGGTCCCAGACCCGCAAACTTCTTTCGCCAAACGTAAAACGTCGCTTCTGTGCGATGCCGAACTGGCGGCAGACATCCTTCATTGGTGTACCTTGCTCCGCCAGCTTCAGCGCGTACGGAACCTGCTCTTCAGTGCATCTCGAGCGCTTCATCGCGCATATCTCGCGTCTTGTTTTGCGACAGGAGATTGAATTAGCGTCTATTCCGCAGACGAAACGGCCGACCGGAAGCGGCGGCGTTACGGCGGTCTTCGATATCTGGACCTACTGCGTAAGGGTCGAAATCAAGAACGTCTGATCGTGCACTAAGGCGGTGCCGCAGGTGACTGATTCATTGCCGGAAGTGGTCGACCATCGCGGTTACTCCATCCTCGTAAGATGTCGAAGCGAATTTGGGGAAGCGCTGCCGAAACTTCTCGTCTGACATGATGTAGTCGGTCTTGTACTGATAGCTCATTTCATTGACCTCACGGATCAACGGCCTGAACACGGACAGACCGCGCAAGACGATGTCGGGGATGTGGGTCACCTGCAGTGACGTACCGAGCGCCTCGTTGAACAGCGCCGCCATGTCCGACACCTTCACTGCCGGTCCCACGGGGAGATGGAATTCATCGCCATAGGCGCCATCGTCCATGGCCAATTCCACAAGACCACGTCCCATATCGAGTGTGTAGGCATATGTGTGCAGCGGGCCTTCGGGCATGGCGACTTGCGGCGATCTGCCCTGCAGCATGTTCTCGAGAAAATTGATGTAGAAGGGCGAGTTGATAGCACCCGGCCCGTAGAAGTCCGCCGCCCGGCCCACGGTTGCCTCGACACGGTTCGCCCGATGCGCCTGCATGACGATTTCGACGGCGGACTTTCGGGCCTTGCCTTTCTGCGATGGCGGATTGCGGCGAGTCTGTTCGTCGAATGGAATCGGCAAAGGTGCCGGGCCGTAAAGATAGACATTGTCGAAGTAGACGATCTTGGCACCGACTTTCCCGCACGCCGTTACCAAGGCGTTGGAGATCGCCGGGAAGCCGGTTGTCCAGAGGTCAGTGTTGTAAGGTAGTCCAACACAATGGTAGACGACGTCGACCCCATCGAGGACTTTGACAAGCGCATCTGCGTCCATCGCGTTGGCGTCGGCCCGTGAAAGCGACTTTCCATCCAGCCCTTTTGCCTGGATGGCTTTGAGGGTTGCGCTGCCGATTGCGCCGCTGCCTCCGAGGACGGCGTGATACCCCATGTCTGTCTCCTTTTCCCTAGAATTGCATGCTGATAATTGTGAAACCGGTGGCGAAGCGCGAAGCGC
>JARRMH010000458.1:0-1753 GCA_037386205.1 Woeseiaceae bacterium
GCACCTGTGCGAGCGCACGGAGGGCCTGGACTTCGACGAGTACTGGAAAGCCGGCAGTGACTGCGAGTTGTACCACTTTATCGGCAAGGACATCATGTATTTCCACACGCTGTTCTGGCCCGCGGTGCTCGAGGGTGCCGGTTTTCGGCAACCGACCAGCGTTTACTGCCACGGTTTTCTGACCGTCAACGGGCAGAAGATGTCGAAGTCGCGCGGTACCTTCATCAAGGCTCGCACCTACCTCGACAACCTGAATCCCGAGTACCTGCGCTACTACTACGCGGCCAAGCTGGGCCCGACGATCGAGGACATCGACCTGAACCTCGACGACTTCGTCGCACGCGTCAATTCCGACCTCGTCGGCAAACTGGTCAACATCGCCAGCCGCTGCGCCGGATTCATCAACAAGCGTTTCGATGGGCAACTGGCCGGCGTCCTTCCCGAACCGCAAATGTTTGCGGAGTTCGACCAGGCTGCTGACGATATTGCGGCACGCTACGAGAATCGCGAATACTCGAAAGCGATGCGAATAGTCATGAGCCTCGCCGATACAGCCAATCGATACATCGACATGAAAAAGCCCTGGGTGATGGCCAGGGATGACGAACAACTTCCCGAGGTGCAGCTCGTTTGCACCCAGGGTCTCAACCTGTTCCGCACGCTAATGATTTACCTGTCCCCGGTCATCCCGAGCGTCGCCGCGCGAGCGCGGGAATTTCTCGGCGAGGGCGAGTGGCAGTGGCAGGATGCTGCCGAACCCCTGCTCGGGGCGACGATCAATGCCTTCCAACCGCTCCTTACACGCATCGACCCGAAGCAGGTCGAAGCGATGATCGAACAATCGAAAGAGAGTACCCCCGTGGCTGCCAACGAAACAGACGCCGATACGATCAGCATCGACGATTTCATGAAGGTCGACCTGCGCATTGCGCGCATCGAAAAGGCCGAAACGGTCGAGGGCGCGGACAAGCTGCTCTCGTTGACGCTGGACGTCGGCGACCACGAGCGCCGGGTCTTCGCCGGCATCAAGGCCGCCTACGACGCCGACAGCCTCGTCGGACGTCATGTGGTCGTCGTCGCCAATCTCGCGCCGCGCGAGATGCGGTTTGGCGTGTCGGAAGGCATGGTGCTCGCCTCCGGACCCGGCGGCAAGGACATATTCCTGCTCTCCCCGGACCACGGTGCGAAGCCCGGGATGCGGGTCAAGTAGTCCTGCGGGCGCGGCTGCCCTTACAATAGCCGCATGACAGAGCTTTTCGTCATCCTGATCGGCACCGTTCTCGTCAACAATTTCGTCCTCGTTCGGTTCCTCGGGCTCTGCCCGTTCCTCGGCGTATCGCGGAATCTCGAGGCGGCCATGGGCATGTCCCTGGCCACGGCGTTCGTGCTGACGCTGTCTTCGGCCACGGCGTACCTGTTGCACCGCTACGTGCTGGTCCCGCTCGATCTCGAGTACCTGCGGACGATCGGGTTTATCCTCGTGATCGCCGCCAGCGTGCAGTTCACCGAGATCATGGTGCGTCGCATAAGTCCGCTGCTCGACCAGGTCCTCGGTATCTATATTCCGCTGATCGCGACGAATTGCGCGGTTCTCGGCGTTGCCCTGCTCAATATCCAGCAGTCGAAGGGCTTCGTGCAGTCCGTGTTCTACGGATTCGGCGCCGCCACCGGATTTGCTCTCGTGCTCGTTGTTTTCGCTGCCATCCGCGAGCGGCTCGAAGCAGCCGATGTCCCCGCCCCGTTTCGCGGCACC
>JARRMH010000458.1:1827-4087 GCA_037386205.1 Woeseiaceae bacterium
TGGTCGACCAGGTCGATGACCTGCTGCCGCAGACCCAGTGCGCGCAGTGCGGGTATCCCGGATGCCGTCCGTACGCCGAGGCCGTCGCTGACGGCTCAGCGCCGATCAATCTGTGCCCTCCCGGCGGCGATGCCACGATCCGCCGGCTGGCGCGGCTGCTCGGCAAGGAACCCGTGCCGCTTGCCGAGCATGCGGTCAAGGCTGTCGCCGTGATCGAGGAATCGGAGTGCATCGGCTGCTTCCATTGCCGCAATGCCTGTCCTGTCGATGCGATCGTCGGCGCGCCTCACTTCATGCACACGGTCATTGCCGACGAGTGCACGGGCTGCGAACTCTGCGTTGCGCCCTGCCCGGTCGACTGCATCAAGATGAGGCCGTTGCCGTGAGCGCGCCTACCTTCGATCTCGGCAAACTTCACGGCGGGCTGCGCCTCGACGGCCACAAAGCCGAATCGACGGCAGCGCCGATCCTGGAGGTCCCGGTGCCGGACCAGCTCGTATTGCCGATCCAGCAACACGCCGGCGTGCCGGCCCAGCCGATCGTCGATGTCGGCGAACGGGTGCTGAAGGGACAAGTCGTCGCCGAACCGGACGGCGAAATGGGGGTCCCGGTGCATGCATCGTCATCGGGCAAGGTCGTCGCGATCGAACGCTGGCCGGTGATCCGCCGCTATGGCGACGCGGCCCCGTGCATCGTCATCGCGTGCGATGGCGAGGATGAAGCCGCACCGGCAGAACGCGGGCACGATTTCCGCTCCAGCGAACCTGCCGATCTCCTGCTGCAGATTCTCGACGGCGGCATCGTCGGACTCGGCGGCGCCGTGTTCCCGACGGCCCAGAAACTCATGCAGGGGCGAACCTCCGGCGTCGGCTACCTGCTCCTCAACGGCGTCGAGTGCGAGCCTTACATCAGTTGCGACGACGTCCTGATGCGTGAGCGGGCGGCCGAGATCGTCAGCGGCGCGCAAGTCCTGATGCATGCACTGCAGGCCGGGACCTGTTACCTCGCTGTCGAGAGTGACAAGCCCGAAGCCATCCAGCGACTGTCCGAAGTCCTTGCCGAGGCGGACGACGACCGCATCGTTCTCAAGAAGGTGCCGACCATTTATCCCTCGGGCGGTGAGGATCAGCTCATACAACTCGTGATGAACCGCGAGGTCCCGAGCGGGGGCCTGCCGACCGATGTTGGCTGCCTGGTGCAGAATGTCGGGACCGCGGCCGCGGTGCACGACTGGATCGTCGAGGGTCAGCCGCTCATCTCCCGCGTGACGACGATCACGGGCGATGGTGTCGCATCCCCGGTCAACGTGCGGGCGCGTATCGGCACGACCGTTGCGGACGCTATCGAGGCCGCAGGCGGCTACAAAGGCGAACCGCGTCATCTCGTGATCGGCGGCCCCATGACCGGCAAATCGATAACGACCGACGAGGTGCCCCTCGTCAAGGCGAGCAACTGCGTCCTGGTGCTGGCAAAGACGCCTGCGACCGGGACGCCGCTGCCCTGCATCCGTTGCGGTGAATGCGCAGCTGTCTGCCCGACACAACTACTGCCTCAGCAGCTGTACTGGTACGCGTGTGCCGACGACGAGCAGAAACTCCGCGATTTCGGACTCATCGACTGCATCGAGTGCGGGTGCTGCGATCTCGTTTGCCCGAGCCATATTCCGCTGACCGCCGATTTCCGCACGGCCAAGGCACGCATTCGCGAGCTCGCTGACGAAAAGGCCCGGGCCGAGCGCGCGCGCCGCCGTTTCGAGGCACGCAACGATCGCCTGGAGCGTGAGCAGCAGGAACGCGACGACGAGCTCGCACGGCAGAAGGAAACGGCCAGGAAGGCCGGACCCGATGCAATCGCAGAAATCCTCGCCCGCAAGCGACGCGACGACGAGGATGATGCGTCGTGAAATTCGAGCGTCGCGAAGCCCCGTACCTCGCGCCCGAATCCGATGTAGCATCGATGATGCTGCAGGTCCTCGCCGCACTCATACCTGCGGCACTGGCTCACGTCTGGTTTTTCGGTCCGGGATTCATCTTCAACCTGCTGGTCGCCACGATGGTTGCGGCCGGCGGCGAGTCCTTCATGATGTGGATAAGGGGGCGGCAACCCGAAGTTGCATTGCGTGACTACAGTGCGCTCGTGACCGCCGCGCTGCTGGCGTTCGCCCTGCCATCGCTGACGCCGTGGTGGGTGACCGCAACGGGCGCCCTGTTCGCAGTGATCGTCGCCAAGCACCTGTATGGCGGCCTCGGTTTCAATATCT
>JARRMH010000459.1:0-2760 GCA_037386205.1 Woeseiaceae bacterium
TGATGCGCTCGACGAGCGTCGTTCCCGTGCGCGGCTGGCCGACGACGAAGATCGTGCACCTGCGTCGCGACCCGATGGACGCGTGCTTTGCGAGTTTCAAGCAGCTGTTCGCCGATGCCTACCAGCACTCCTATAACCAGGAGGAAATGGCGCGGCATCACGCCCGCTACTTTCGCCTGATGGAGACCTGGCGCGAGCGCTTCGGCGACCGTTTTTTCGAGATCGGGTACGAGGACGTTGCCCGACATCTCGAACCGAACGCGCGCGCACTGATCGACTACCTCGAATTGCCCTGGAACGATGCCTGCCTGAACTTCCATGAGCAGAAGACGGCCGTGGCGACCGCGAGCGCCGTGCAGGTACGCAAGCCTGCTCACACCAGGTCGATCGGCCGTTGGCGCCGTTACGAGAAACAACTCGAGCCGATGCGGCGCACACTCGAGTCGCTCGGCGTTCCGCTCGAAACCTGAATCAGGTGCGGTTCTCGCGCTCGGCGAGGAGGATCATGCCCTCGCCGAAAAGGATCGATGCGAAGGCGCCGAAGACCACGGGCCAGTCGAAGCCCTCGCCCGGTACGTACATGAAAAGCAGCGCGGTCAGCAGCAGCAGCCCGATGCAGACGACGGTGATAAGGTCGGCGAAGAACTGGCCGCCCGGCACCCGGACCGGGCGTGGTCGATCGGCGTCATGGATGCGTGAATGGCGAAACGCAGCCACGACACCGACGAAGGGAAGGATGAACAGCACGGCGCTGGCTGCGAACAGGCGACCGGCGTGCCGTGTGCCCGGTGCTCGCGTGCGAGGAAGCGCGGCAGCTCGCCGTCGATGGCTGCTTCGGTGGACGCGCGGCAACAGCCGATGGCCCAGGTCACCCCGTTGCTCAGGAACGTCAGCATCACCATGATGCCCAGTATCGAGGCGGCGGCTACCCCGAGCGCCGATGTGCCGAACAGGTGCCGCAGCGTATCGACGAGTCCCTCGACCAGGTCGATATCGGCGACCGGGATGGCGGCGAGGATGGCAAACGTGCCGAGAACGTAGGCGAGGAAGATGATGATGCCCGAGGTCAGAATGGCGCGTGGCACGTCGCGGACGGGATTTTTCATTTCCGCGCTGGCCGAGGACATGAGTTCGAAGCCGAGCATGCCGTAAATGATCGTGGAGATGTATTGCGTGCTCGCACTCCACTCCGGCACGAACGCGGACAGGGAAAAGTCGTTGGCAAAGCGCGTGTCGCCGCGCAGCGCGTAGGCGATGCCAGCCATAATCAGTGACGCGAATGCGATCATCTTGATCGTCGCGCCGGCATTGGGCACCCACTTGCCGACACTGAGCGAGAACGTCGTCACCAGGACGACCAGCCAGTTCACGCCAATCGCGATCGCGAGTTTTGCCCCGAGACCGAGTTCCGGAAAAAAGATCTGTGCGAACACGCCCGCGAACAGGACGAAGATCGATGCGTTCCAGATGGTCGTGTTCAGCCAGTACAGCCAGGTCACGCGCGTACCCCAGCGCGGGCCGAACGCATCGCGCACCCAGGCGTAGATCCCGCCCTGCTCGGGGTAGGTGGTGCCGAGCTCCGCACTGATCAGGCCGTACGGAATGAAGAACAGGATGCCGAGCAAACACCACCACGTGATGCTCGAGACGCCGATCGATGCGGACGCGGCGAGCGTATCCAGCAGGACGATGGCCGACACCGTAAACAGGGTCATGTCGCGCACACCGAAAGTGCGCTCGTGATGATGTTCGATACTCACTCGGGACCCTCCCCGCTGTCGTTGCCGAAGTTTGCCACGCGCGTTGACTCACGGCACCTGCAGGGGCTACAACGACCCGTATGCGCAGCACGGCCGGAGTACTGGGGGGCATGGGCCCGGATACGACCGTCGACTTCATGTCGAAGGTCATCGCGGCGACGAGCGCGACGCGGGACCAGGATCATGCGCACCTCATCGTGGACCAGGACCCGACCGTGCCCAACCGGCAGGCCGCGCTGCTCGGCGACGGAGAAGATCCCGGACCCGCCATCGCCGCGATGGCGCGCCGGCTCGAACAGGCGGGTGCCGATTTTCTCGTGATGCCCTGCAATACGGCGCACGCGTTTGCTCCCGCGATCGAGGCCGCCGTATCGATCCCCCTGCTCTCGATCATCGACGTTACGGTCGCGGCCTGCCGCGGCCATGGGCAGGCAGGAATCCTGGCAACGGCGGGCTGCCTGGTCGCCGGTCTCTACCAGGACGCGTTCGCGGCGGCGGGCATGGCTCCGGTGCTGCCCGATGCCGGGGCCGTCGACGAGATTTCGCGGCTCGCCGTCGAGATCAAGCTCGGCAATCGCGGGCCGGACGTCAGGGACCGCATGCGCAGCGTTGCGGACGGACTCGTCGCCCGCGGTGCGCGGATACTCGTGGCCGCGTGCACCGAAATACCCCTCGTGCTGACGGCCGACGCACTATCCGTCCCGCTGGTCTCATCGACGGATGAACTGGCAAGAGCGACGGCGGACCGGTGCGCGGGCGTGGCATAATAGGGGGTCCACTTTCGAACAACAGCAAAGCAGGCGCAGCAATGTCTCAAGCACTCCAGGAAGTCCAAAGCGTTGCCTGGTCGCTCAGCGATCCGGGCCTCCTCCGTACCCAGGCTTACATCAACGGTGAATGGGCCGATGCCGATGGTGGCGCTACCTTCGAGGTGCGCAACCCGGCGACCCATGAGGTTGTTGCAGAGGTTGCCGATTGCGGGGTGGACGAGACGCGCCGG
>JARRMH010000460.1:0-3463 GCA_037386205.1 Woeseiaceae bacterium
CGACGGCCTGCAGTTCGCCGCCATCGGAGCCATCCCGGAACGCCGGCTCATGTTCGAGGCGGTTTACGGGTTCCTGACCTTCAAGAACGGCGTGCCGGTGGACCCGGCCGACCCGTTCAACGGTGCCAACGACTACGGGGACGTCCAGCCCGGCGACGACCTCGCCGGTGAGTTCATCCCGGTGCCGGAGCCAGAACCATTCGACGTCGAAGAGATTCCGCCGCGGATTGCGCAGTTGCTGCTCGAAGAAGAGCCGCTGCCGCCGCCACCCCCGCCACCCGAAGAAGAACCGGAGCCCGAGGTCGAGGATGAAACCGAACCCGAGCAGGTGGTGGAAGAGCGCGAGCCTGAACCCGAGCCGGAACCGGAGCCGGTCGAGGAACGCGAGCCTGAACCCGTGGTCGACCGTACCGAAGAGGCGCGCCAGGAGGCCCAGGCTGCGCTGATGCCTTTTGCCGAAGACCTCGCCGACCTGGTGGACAAGGATCTGGAGGTCGCCGACGATCGTCCGCTGTCGGCGTCGGTCGGTGAGGCAGAGCGCAATGAGCGATCGATGATCACATCCAGCGTGGGCACGTCCTCGGGAGGCATCAATACGGCGAGCATGAGCCGCAATACGGGCGGTACCCAGATCGCGGGACGCAGCACGACGCAGGTGTCGAGCCCGGTCGCCGGGATCGGCCAGCCGGGCCCGGGCGCAACGCGCCAGGGCTCGAGCGGCAAGGCATCGCGTTCGCGCGAGGAAATCGAACTCGTCTTCGACCGCAACAAGGGCGCTATCTTCGCCCTTTACAATCGTGCTTTGCGCCGCGACCCATCGTTGCAGGGCAAGCTGGTGCTGCGGCTGACGATCGCGCCGAACGGCTCGGTCACGATGTGCGAAGTTGTCTCCAGCGAACTCAACGACGAGGAACTCGAGCGCAAGCTCGTGCAGCGAGTCAAGCTGTTCCGCTTCGAGGCCAAGGACGTCGAGGCGATCACGACGACCAAGCCGATCGATTTCTTCCCGGCCTGATCCGGGGCGAGAAGTGACGAGTACGCGTACCGCTCTCGATGGTGCGGTGCGTCGGCGCGTCTACCTCTTCCGGCATGGCGCCGTCGACTATGTTGATGGCAGCGGTGCCTGGGTTGACGACCCGGATGCCGTGGAGCTGAATCCCGAGGGCAGGGCGCAGGCGCTCGCCATGGCCGAAATGTTCGCCGACGTCCCGGTCGACAAGGCCGTGTGTTCCGGTCTTGCCCGCACTGTCCAGACCGGTGAAACAATCCTCGGCGAGCGCGGGCTGACACTCGACGTCGTGTCCGGGCTGCGCGAGATTCAACACGGGCCCGGCGTGGCCGGGCAGTACGACATCCTGTCCGACGTCGCATTCTCGCACTGGCGCGCGTCGTCCGACGATGCGACCTTTCTTGCCGGCGAGAGATACCGGGACTTCTACGCGCGTATCGCTGCAACGATGGACGATCTGCTCGAAGATACTTGCTGGCACAATCTCGCGATATTTGCGCACGGCGGGACCAACTGGCGCGTCGCCTGCTCGAGATTGAGCGCTGAGCGGGTCATGACGAGGTCGTCCGGCTTCCCGCCCGTCGCGCACCCCGATGCGTCCATTCTCATCCTCGGGAGCCTGCCTGGTCAGCGGTCGATAGCGGAGCAGCAGTACTATGCGCATCCGCAGAATGCATTCTGGCGGATCATGGCCGCGTTGTTCGGGATCGAGGGCGAGTACACGGCACGCTGCCGACAGTTGACAGACAATCGTATCGCCTTGTGGGACGTGCTGATGAGTTCGGTCCGGCCCGGCAGCATGGATGCCGATATTCGCATGACGGAAGCGATGCCCAACGATTTCGAGGGCTTCTTCGCGGAGCATCCGTCGATCGACCTGATTGCTTTCAATGGGGGGAAGGCCGAACAGCTCTTCGGGCGCCTCGTGGAGCCGTCGGGAATAGCGCGCGATATCCGGCAGGTACGGCTGCCGTCAACGAGCCCCGCGTATGCGTCGATGACGCTGGAGGACAAACTGGCCGCCTGGCGCCGGGTTTTGTTGTACGACCGGTAACGGGCCCGGTGCCGGTCGCCGTCAGAGGGCGCTGTTCCCGGTCTCGCCGGTACGAATTCGCCATACCTGCTCGAGCGGTGTGACGAAGATCTTGCCGTCGCCGACCTTGCCGGTCTTCGCCGCGTCGATGATGGCTTCGACGACGCGCTCCAGAAGGTCGTCCTTCACCGCCACTTCGATCTTGGCTTTCGGAAGAAAATCAACAACATATTCTGCCCCGCGGTAGAGCTCGGTGTGCCCCCGCTGGCGGCCGAATCCCTTGACCTCACTGACGGTCATACCCTGGACCCCGACTTCGCCCAGCGCATTGCGAACATCATCGAGGCGAAAGGGCTTTACAATGGCAGTGACGAGCTTCATTGATCATTTCTCCCAAAGGTCGTGCAACGCTGCGTATGCTAGCAAAGAGCCTGATAAAAGACCCCCTCGGATTGCACTACTACGGGACCGCGACGGCCTGGGCCCTGCTGGCATGGCTGGCCGGTTTCGTCGGCCTCTTCGCGGCCAGCCTGCCGGTGAACCTCGTCGCGACCCTGCTGCTCGCGCACGGCATGACTATCGCGGCCTACCTCGTGCATGAATGCGCCCACAACCTGGTTTTTCGCAAGGCAAGGCACAATGCGCGGCTGGGGAGCCTGATGACCTGGCTTTGCGGTGCGTCCTACGGTACTTACGACGACATACGCTACAAGCACTTCCGGCATCACGTCGACAACGACGATGTCGTCTGGTTCGACTACGATGCGTTTTTCGAGAGGCACCCGTTCGTCACGCGCCTGACCCGAGCCCTGGAGTGGCTGTATATCCCGGCTCACGACCTGATTATGCACGGCGTCATGGTGCTGACGTCGTTCATCATTCCTGAGCGGCGCAATCAGCGGCTGCGCAACGTGACCGTCATCCTGATTCGCGGCGGATTGTTCCTCGCCCTGGCAATCATTGCGCCGCGGGCGGCGGTACTCTATGTCATCGCCCGCCTGCTCATGATTCACGTGCTGCGCTTCATGGACAGTGTCCAGCACGATTACGGCTACACGACGTCCCTGTTCGAGTCGACTGCATCGCCACACCGGGGTGACAGCAACTGGGAGCAGGCGCACACGTTCAGTAATCCGATCAGCCTGAAGTATCCGCAACTGAACTGGCTCGTCCTCAATTTCGGCTACCACAATGCGCATCATGCCGATATGAATCTGCCGTTTTTTCGCTTGCCGGCACTGCATCGCGAGATGACGCACGACGAACCGGCAAGGGTCATTCCTTTTGCAGCACAGCTAAGTCTGTATCATCGTAACCGCGTGCGCCGTGTGCACGGTGCGCAGCCAGCGGACTACCCGCAGGGCGAGGCCTACCTCGGGGCCGCGAGATCGGGTCGTGCCGCCATCGGCGGCAACGCGGCA
>JARRMH010000461.1:0-3396 GCA_037386205.1 Woeseiaceae bacterium
AGCTGGGATGGCGCGTGCTCGTGACGCTCAACGCTTTCCGCCTCCTCATCAGCACGGCGTTGCTGCTGTTGTTCGCGATCGATTCCGAGCCGCATTTTTTCGGCAACACCAGGCCGACCCTGTTCGCCGCAACCGCGGCCGGTTACCTCGTGTTTGCCATCCTCTCGGCCATGTCGCTGCGCCAGCAGTGGGTGCCGCGCGGCGTGCTCGCAACCACGCAACTGATCGTCGACATCATTGCCATCGTGCTGCTGATGCACGCGAGTGGAGGCCTCGACAGCGGTCTCGGCAGCCTGCTCGTCATCTTTATCGGTGCCGGCAGCCTCGTCATGCCGATCTCCGTTTCGGCCACCCTGGCCGCGATCGCCACGTTCGCGCTCCTCGGCGAGCAGCTCTACACGCAGGTGACGAGCGTGTCGATCACGCCCAATTACCGGGCCGCCGGCGTATTGAGCGGCATCATCTTCGCCATCGCACTGGCAGCGCAACCGCTCGCGCGGAGAATCTCCGCCTCCGAGGCGCTTGCCCGGCAGTTCGGCGTCGACCTCAAGAACCTCTCCGAACTGAACGAGTACATCGTGCAGCACCTGCGCGAGAGCATCGCCGTCCTCGATACGAGCAATTCAATCCGCCTGATCAACAGTTCGGCAATACGCCTGCTCGGCGCCGAGGAAGCACCGCCCGGAACACGCCTCGCGGATATCTGCGCGCCGCTCGCTGACTTCATCGACGCATGGCGCAATGACGTCTCGGTGACTTCCCACCCGGAGCTGACCCTGGTCACCGCAGGTGACAGCGTCAGGATCACGGCTCACCTCGCGCCCCTGGGTCGGGACGGACAACGCGCCGGACCGATCCTCATGTTCCTCGAAGACGTCAGCCACATGAACGAACGCGTGCAGCAATCCAAGCTGGCCTCACTCGGACGCCTCAGTGCCAGTATCGCCCATGAAATCCGCAACCCGGTCGGGGCCATGAGCCATGCCGCACAGCTCCTGGCCGAATCGCCGGGCCTGACCGAGGACGACCAGCGCCTGACCGAGATCATCCAGACCCATTCGGGACGTGTCAGTCTGATCATCGACAACGTCCTGCAGCTGTCGCGGCGCGAATCGAGTCGCCCGGAGCGGCTGGCACTCAAGTCCTGGCTGGACGACTTCGCCTCCGAGTTCGCACGCACGCTGGAATTGCAGGAAGGAGAATTCACTATCGGCGATATCCCGGCGGACCTCGAGGTACGCATGGATCGCAGCCACCTGCGCCAGATCATGTGGAACCTGTGCGACAACGCGGTGAAGTATGCATCCGAGACCGGCGGCATCTGCGTCGAGGTCCAGGGCGGTCGCCTGTCCGGGCAGGATCGACCCTACATCGAAGTACTCGACAGCGGGCTCGGCGTCGACGCCGCGACGGCCGACAAAATTTTCGAGCCGTTCTTCACGGCACGCTCCGGCGGCACCGGCCTCGGCCTGTACATCTCGCGTGAGCTGTGCGAGCTTAACCGCGCGACGCTGCTGTACCTCGACCGGCCCGGTGGCGGCAGTATCTTTCGTATCGTATTCTCCGACCCGGACCGCTGGGAATCGCAGGACAACGAATGACGCAACCGTTGGCGCTGGTAATCGACGACGAGCCCGATATCTGTGAGCTGCTGACGCTTACGCTGGGCCGGATGGACATCCGCACCGAAACGGCGATGGACGTCTCCGGCGCCAAGTCCCTGCTCGGCAAGCACCAGTTCGATATCTGCCTGACCGACATGCGGCTGCCTGACGGTGACGGGCTGGAGCTGGTGGAATGGATGCAGGCCAACGCCGCGGGGGTGCCCGTCGCTGTCATCACGGCGCACGGCAACGTCGAGACCGCTGTACAGGCGCTCAAGCTCGGCGCTTTCGACTTCATCTCCAAGCCACTCGATCTCGGCAATCTGCGGACCATCGTCGAAAACGCGCTCAAGGTTCGTGGCCACCAGCATGCCGGCGACCAGAAGCTGCTCGGCGAATCGGCAACCATGGCAGAACTCCGCGGGATGATCGACAAGGTCGCACAGTCGCAGGCGCCGGTGCATATTTCCGGCGAATCGGGCACGGGCAAGGAACTGGTCGCGCGCCTGATCCACGAGCGCGGCCCGCGGGCGGAAGGTCCGTTCACGCCGGTCAACTGCGGCGCGATCAACGACAAGGCCGGTCTGGTCCAGTGCGCCCGCGACGGGACGCTTTTTCTCGACGAGATCGCAGACCTGCCGCTGCCGATGCAGGTCAAGCTGTTGCGCGTCATCCAGGAAAAAAAGGTCCGCCCCGTGGGAGCCTCACGCGAGGAGGACGTCGACATCCGCATCCTGTCGGCCACGCACAAGAACCTGTCGAAGATGGTCGCGGCGGGCGAGTTTCGCGAAGACCTCTATTACCGTATCAACGTGATCGAGCTGCACGTCCCCGCGCTGCGCGAACGCGGAGACGACGTGCTGCTCCTGGCGGACCATATCCTGGACCGGCTCGGCGCGCCGGGGGCGCTCGATGCCACGGCGCGCGATGCCCTGCTCCGCTACGAATTCCCGGGCAACGTTCGGGAACTGGAGAATATGCTGGAGCGGGCCGTAACGTTGTGCTCGGGTGGCCAGGTCTCGGCAGACGATTTGCACATGCGCGAGAGGGGCGACGATGCACGGCCCGCAATAGCCGGCAAGCTGGATGACCAGGTCGAGGACGTCCAGCGCCAGGCCATCATCGATGCGCTCGAGAAGACCCGCTACAACAAGACCGCCGCTGCGAAGCTGCTTGGCCTGTCGTTCCGCCAGTTGCGGTATCGGATCAAGAAACTCGACATCGACTGACAATCTTTGTCACTTTGTGACGGCAAACCGACGTTTGTCACCCGAATTGTCACCTTATCCCGACAAATCTTTAGTAAAATCCCTCCCGGAATCCGGCTGTTTATCAATAACTTGACGTGCATCACGAAAATCTGGCACGCGGTTTGCTTAAGTACAGACACAGGCGATTTCGCCGTTACACGACTAATCTCAATTCACGGAGACGAAGAGATGAAGAAGCAACAAGGTTTTACGCTTATCGAACTCATGATCGTAGTTGCGATCATCGGCATCCTGGCCGCCATCGCTATTCCTGCATACCAGGACTACACGATTCGCGCCCAGGTATCTGAAGGTCTGAACCTGGCCGCTGGCGCCAAGGCAGCTGTGTCCGAGTTCACGATGGACCGCGGTGTCTTTCCGGCAACCAATGGCCAAGCCGGTATCGCCGCGGCGGCCACAATCAACGGCAATTCCGTGTCGCAGGTTGCTGTCGCAAACGGCCTGATTTCCGTAACGTATGCTGGCCCGGATGTCCACGCGATTCTTAATGGCGGTATTCTGGAACTGTCGCCGGCCACGAG
>JARRMH010000462.1:0-4177 GCA_037386205.1 Woeseiaceae bacterium
CCGGGCCCGTGCTTCGTCTTCGATCACCATCGCCGCCTGTTCTCCGAGACCGTCGACATCGGATGAGGTCAGAATCATGCCACCGCCCGCGCCGGCGCCGCTCAGGAAATACCATGCCAAGAGTGCCAGGATCATCTCAGCTCCCTTTCGCCAGCCCGCGATACATCAGTTTGCGCAGATCCAACCGCTCCAGCTGGAAAGCCGAGATCTCGGCCCACTCATCGGCTGTGGTCGTCTGCTTCATCTCGGTAATCAGGTCGACCAGTGCTTTCTGGCCGGTCGCACGCTGGCGGTTGTAGTCGGCGAGCTGCGCCTCGAAATCGCTGCGTTCCGCCCCGTAGTCCGCATTCAGCCGCGCCATCTGCTGCTTATGCGCCAGAATCTGCCCGGCCAGAGCTCGGACGATCCTTTCTCGCTCGGCGAGCAGATCGATGAATCGACGCGCGCGCTCGGGCTCCCCGATCGTCGAGCGAACGAGGTCGAGCTCTTCGGCTTTCGACGCGGCGATTTGCTGCTCGATACGCGCCGGATCCGGCACAGGTCTCTGAAAAGCGCAAGCTGCGATCAGAAGCGCCGAAGCGGTAACGAGCGCAATGCCGAAAGCCGTTGCACTGGTGTTGCTTGCTACTCTGCCGTTCATGGCTCCACTCTTCGGGCCACATTCGCATCGTAGAGAGGGTCCCGATCTGCGTCAGGCTACCTTCCTCGCAGGCCGGCGTACAGGGGGTTATTCGCGTCTGCGCAAAGCCGGCTCACCCGGTGGGGATTCCCTATCAGCTCGGATCTGCTCTCGCCAATTCACAACACCGAATGAGATCTGGTACGGGCGCCGGCATCAAACGGTGCGAGGCGGGCGCATGGTCGCCGTCAGCGTCGGCAGGATATCCGCAAACCAGGCACAATTCAGACCGAGCGTCTCATCGAGCTGCAGGTCTCGTGTCCCCACATCCAGGCGCGCGGAGTGGATACCTGCCAGCATCCATTTGAAGTCGCTTTCCGGCCCTGTGTCACTGCTCGAACGGACGACCACGGGTGCGCCGCTCATGCCCCTGTGGGTGCGGGCATCGGTCAGGAAATAACCCTGACCCTGGAATCGAAGATCGAAACAGGATGCTGCGATTCCATGTCGAGCCACCGGCAAGTGATGCAGTGTATCGTGGAACCCCAGCGGGAAGCCGACGATCAATAATGCCGTGCCAATTTCGACACCGCGCATCCCGATCATATGATTCAGGTCGAAAGACCGATAAGTCACGCCAGCCGGCAGTGCACTGCGGTCTATCTCTATGGCCGCGACGTCCACAGACCCTCCCTCGTCCGCACCCTGCCGCCAGATGCTCGTGCCGTCTCGATAAAGAGGTATCGAGAAATCGACCGATTGCGCCAGGTTGTTCGCGTCCGTATGGAGTTCGATCAGTATCCTGTCGGGATAGTGCCCACTCGTGTCGTCCCTGAGAACATGCCGGCTGGTAACGAGAAACAGCTGCTCGCCGCAGGAATAGAAGAATCCGCTGGCATTGGTGAGATGCTGCTGGTCCTGGAGAGTCGTCACCTTGGTGACGGCCAACAGCAGCGGATCAGTCATTTCGCCGAATGCGGCGATCCGGCCGCATGCTGCAGGATTTGTCGTGCGCCCGATCTCGCCGACTCTTCATAATCTTGCCCTTGCTTCGCTGACTCGCAGCGCCATGCCGTCCGTTATTCGACCGTTCAGGGACAGGGACTCGTCCACCCGTCGATTGCGCGCTGAGACACGAACAGCCTCTGGAGTCTTGATCCGAACAGGGGTGCTGCGGCCAGCCCGACGTCGGCTTGGCTGTATGGACACGGTACAGGAAGCCGGTGGTAATGACACCAACTATCGTATCGATCCGGACAACGGCGTGGACCCGGGTCAACAGCGACGGGACCCGCACGGCAACTCGGTTGCCGTTCGCCCATTCTTGACGCAGCGGCCTGGCCATGCACGCCGAAATCCTCGCGGGTATCCGCCAATAGTCGGCAATGGACGTGCAATTCCGAGGCCATCAGGAGTAGACTGGATCGCTCTGCTGCCGCTTATCGAGCTTAAGGGCTGCCTGGCCCCTATCCTCCATTTTCGGATCCGGATTCACCAGGAGGAACGATGAGCACCGAACTCCACGTGGCAGACACGGTCGGGACGGGCTGGCACTGTTACACCATACGGCAAGGCGATAACACGATTCGCGGCTACCAGCGGGGAGACATCCGGA
This sequence comes from Woeseiaceae bacterium, assembly GCA_037386205.1. GTDB lineage: Bacteria > Pseudomonadota > Gammaproteobacteria > Steroidobacterales > Woeseiaceae > UBA1847. The sequence goes on from JARRMH010000462.1 coordinate 2,235, forward strand.
TTGTCACCCAGGCCGTGGAAGAAATCGTCTCACGGCTGAATGATCGACGATACGGCAAGAACGGGCGCGTTCACCTGGTGATGTCGTCACAGAGCAAGAAAGCCCGGCGCCAGTAGCCAGGCGACGAAATAACTCTCTGTCGGTCAATAGTCTGGTATAGTCCGCCGCATCCTGGCGCACATCGATCTGCGCCACTCACTACGCGGCGCAATCCTGCGACAGGCGTAGCCAATCGAGATTCCAGACCTGGATCGAAACCTTAGTGGTATCGCGCCGCTATCGTATCAGGCGGTTTCGGAGCAAATACCCCAGTGTTATTCAATCAACTTGGCCTTACGGCCGAACTGCTTCGTGCGGTCGACGAACAGGGATACCAGACGGCGACCCCGATCCAGCAGCAGGCAATACCCCTGATTCTCGCCGGTCGCGACATCCTCGCAGGCGCCCAGACGGGCACCGGCAAGACGGCAGCATTCACACTGCCCATGCTGCAGCGTCTCCAGCAGGGTACCGTCGATCGGCGGCGGATTCGTGCTCTGGTACTCACACCCACCCGGGAACTGGCAGCCCAGGTCGCCGACAGCGTGCGCTGTTACGGGAAGTACATGGCGGTGTCAGCGTCAACACGCAGATTGCGCGGTTGCGTCAGGGTGTCGACGTCGTTGTCGCAACGCCCGGACGACTTCTGGATCACTTGCGGCAGGGGACTGTCGATCTTTCCGCTGTCCAGTGCCTCGTCCTCGATGAAGCCGATCGGATGCTCGATATGGGCTTCATTCGCGATATTCGCAAGATCCTGAGAGTCTTGCCCGGTGGTCGTCAGAACCTGTTGTTCTCCGCCACCTTCTCGAAAGAAATTCGCCTCCTGGCGGCAGACCTCCTGAATTCCCCGACGGAGATAAGCGTTGCCGCACACGGGAAACCGGCCGAGGGTATTGACCAGGTCGTGTACCACGTCGATCGCCGGCGCAAGCGGGAACTGCTGTCGCACACCATTGGTGCGCAAGACTGGCAAAAGGTGCTGGTATTCACGCGTACCAAACACGGAGCCAACAGGCTCGCCGCCCAGCTCGAGTCTGATGGCCTCAAGTCGGCCGCGATTCACGGCAATAAATCCCAGGCAGCACGCGTGCGGGCCCTGGACAAATTCAAGACCGGCGATGTCAGGGTCCTGGTGGCAACCGACGTCGCAGCTCGGGGCCTCGACATCGAGCGACTGCCGCATGTCGTCAACTTCGAACTGCCACACGTACCGGAAGATTACGTGCACCGCATAGGCCGCACCGCCCGCGCCGGACAAACGGGTCATGCTGTTTCGCTCGTCTGTGTCGACGAACACAGATTGCTGGCGGACATCGAAAAGCTGCTGCAGACGAATATCAGCAAGAAGACAGTAGCTGGTTACGAGCCGGACCCACGAATCAAAGCCGAGCCCATTACCACCGCTCGGAGACAGAACCCCTCCCCAAGGAGGAGGAAGCGAGGGAATACAGGTGGTCCAGCTCCGTCGAAGAGCGGCAGGACTGCCAGGCGTCAGGCCTCCGCGTCTTGATTCCTGCCCGGTCCCCGGAGACATCGACGACCTCGAGTCGGCCGGCGGCTGTGACGACGCCAAATTCCTCCGGGTCGATGGCCGTGTTGCGTGACCGTGGTTCAGCCGAGAAGCAGCCCGATTTCTTCTCCATGCGCCTTGAATTGGAATAGAATCGGGTGCGCTCACTTTTTGCGCTCAGACAGGCCCAGGTGAGACGTGATTCCCTGATTTCCACGTGTAGCTCAATGGTAGAACATCAGCTTTCCAAGCTGCCAACGAGGCTCCGAAGCCCATCAGGCGCGCCAGGCATATTGCCATTATCGACGCTGTGTAAGTTGCGGCGCTGAAAGTGTACGGAGCACCCGCGATCGTGTCGTCGATCCGAGCTTTGGCAGCGCTGCCGATGGCG
>JARRMH010000463.1:0-2637 GCA_037386205.1 Woeseiaceae bacterium
CCGTTGTTCAGGATATTGCAGTGCGTCAGCGTGGCCCCTTTCGGCGTTCCCGTGGTGCCGCTCGTGAACTGAATGTTGATGGCGTCGTCGGGGCCGAGCAGCTCAGCCAGTTCCGCGAGGCGCGCAAGGTCCTTCTTGCTACCCAGGCTAGCGACTTCCTCGAAATTGAACATGCCGGGCGAGGTCGCATCGCCCATGCGGATAACCGTCTTCAGGTGCGGCAGTTTTTTCGCCCGCAGGTAACCGGGTTCACAACTGGCGATTTCCGGGGCCAGTTCATTGAGCATGCGCAGGTATTCGCTGCTCTTGAATTTCTCGGCCGCGATTACGGTGCCGCATTCGACCTTGTTGAGAACGAATTCGAGTTCGAACAGCCGGTAGGCCGGGTTGATGTTGACGAGAATGGCACCGATCTTCGCCGTGGCCAGCTGGGTCACAACCCACTCGAAGCTGTTCGGTCCCCAGATACCGACGCGATCGCCGGTGTCGACACCGAGCGCCAGCAGCCCTGCGGCAAGCCGGTCGACCTCGTGCCGGAGCGCCCGGTATGACCAGCGGATACCCTGATGTTGCACGATCAACGCGAGGTCGTCGGCATGGCGATCGGCGACGCGATCGAAACACGCGCCGATGGTCTCGTAAAGAAGCTGACCGGTGCCTTCCCCGGTCATGTAGCTCTGGGTCAATGCGGCCATGCTGTATTGTCGCCAAATGCGGTGTGACACCCAGTGTGGCTAACCCCAATTGACCTCGTAATTGCCGCAGTTGATAGTACGGCCATGAACGATATTGCGAAACTGGTCGAACACTCGCCGCTTGGCGTCGAGCTGGAAAACGGCGAAATCCGGCTGCTCGGCGGCCTGATGGAGGAGCGTCATCTTACCGATGGCGAATTCCTGATCGAGGATGGCGGCAGCGACGATTCATTGCACGCCATACTCGACGGCAAGGTGGAAGTCGTGAAGAAGTCCGGTGGCGAGTTCGCGAGCCTGGCCGTGCTGCGCGAAGGGGAGCTGGCAGGGGAATTGAGCTTCATCGACGGAACCCCGCACACGGTCGGTCTCAGGGCGCTTTGCGATACGCACGTGCTGACGCTGCGACGGGAGGCGTTCGAGAGCATCATCGATACGCACCCGCAACTCGTCTACAAGGTGATGCGCGCCGTCGCGCGTTCCGCGCACCGCATCGTGCACCGCATGAACACCGAGTTCATGGAGCTGTCCAACTACATCTTCAAGCAGCACGGGCGTTACTGAGACACCCGTTTGCCGGACTATTCGGACGCGGTCTGCAGCTGCTTCAGTTCGTTGGCCGGAACCTCGGCGTAATGGCTGAAGTCCATCGTGAAGCTGCCTTCGCCGCCCGTCAGCGACTTCAGCCGCGAATGGTAGCCCTGCAGCTCCTGCAGCGGCGCCTGCCCCGTTACCACGGCGCGGTTGTCCGGCAGGGCATCGGTACCGGTCACCATGCCGCGCATGCCGGCGAGATCGCCCGTCACGCCGCCGACGCTGTCGCTCGGCACCGTGAATTCCGCGTTGACGATCGGTTCCATGACGATCGGACGCGCCTTGGCCACGGCCTCGAGAAACGCTTTCTTACCGGCCTGGATGAAGGCGATCTCCTTTGAATCCACCGAGTGATGCTTGCCGTCGTAGACGACCACCCGGATATCCTGCATCGGGTAGCCGTTGACCGCGCCTTCCCCCATCGCCTGCTTGACGCCGGTTTCCACGGCCGGGATGAACTGACTCGGGATCGCGCCGCCGACGACCTCGCTTGCGAACTCGAAGCCTGCGCCTTGCTCCAGGGGCTCGATGCGCAGGAACACTTCGCCGAACTGGCCCGCGCCCCCGGTCTGCTTCTTGTGGCGGTGATGACCCTCGGCCCTGGCCGTAACCGTCTCCTTGTAGGCGATCGACGGGAGCTGCGTAACGACTTCGAGATCGTGGCGGTCCTTGATCTGCTGCAGCACGGTCGCGAGGTGCAGCTCGCCCAGCCCTCGCAGGACGACTTCATTGAGGGAGACGATGTGCTCGACCTGCAGCGACGGGTCTTCCGCCTCGGCGATGTGCAGCGCGTCCGAGACCTTCTGCGCATCCTTGTCGTCCTGCGCGCGAATCGCGAGCCCGAACGCGCCGTTGACCTTGAGCAATTGCGACGCCTTGAAGGGCTTGCGTGCATCGCCCACGAACAGCTGGTTACCCGCCTTGATCGTTCCCTGGTGATTGCGAAACAGGGCGAGCCGTCCCTTGAACGGGTCGATACTGACCATGAAGACGTGTGCCACGGCGTGGGCGTCGGGATCGGGTGACAGTTCGACCTTCTTCGCGTCGGTCCCTTCGCCTTTCAGGAACATGGGAGGGTTGGCTTCGGTCGGGTTCGGCATCAGGCGCTCGAAGATCTGCAGCAGCTGGCGGATACCGACGCCGGTTTCCGCGGAGACGAAACAGACCGGAACAAGGTGCTCTTCGCGCAGGGCTTTCTCGAACGGGTCGTGGAGCTGCGCCGGCTCGAGTTCTTCTCCCTGCTCGAGATAGAGCTCCATCAGCTGCTCGTCGACCTCGACGACCTGGTCGACGCTCTGTGTATGGGCTTCGCTGACCGAACTGAAAGCCGTCTCGTCGCCCTCGGGCTGAA
>JARRMH010000464.1:0-3775 GCA_037386205.1 Woeseiaceae bacterium
AACTGCGCAAATATTGCTTGCCTGTGGGGCAAGTTGCTCTATACTCCAACCTGCCTGTAAGTGCGCTATTCACTATGCACTCCATTTCGACGTTCCATCAGAAGTTTCTTCCGTTGTTTCTCGTCCTGTTTTTCATCAGTAATTGCACCACTTCCAGCAGCACCGGTCCTTGGACAAGGGCCTTTAATATCTTGTTTTATTAGGAAAAAGTTATGTCTACCACAACGGGAACCGTTAAATGGTTCAACGAAGCCAAGGGTTTTGGCTTTATCTCGCAGGAATCCGGCCCTGACGTATTTGCACATTTCAGTGCTATCCAGGGTGACGGCTTCAAGACCCTCGCAGAGGGCCAGAAGGTCGAATTCACGATCACGCAGGGCCAGAAAGGTCCGCAGGCAGAGAATATCGTACCGCTGTAAAAAGCCAGATTTTCATGCGGAAGGGCCCCGATATCGGGGCCCTTTTTTATTGGGGGGCGTTACTCACTCGCCCTATCGCGTGTACGATTGGTGATCGAAAGATACCACAGAACAAGCATCACGCAGTGCTGTCAGGAAAACTCACATGTGCCGTTGGCTTGCTTATTCAGGCGCCCCGATTCTTCTCGACGAAGTCCTGTTCAAGACGGACCACTCCCTGATCGACCAGAGTCTGCACGCCGCGGACCCGTTATCGACGACGAACGGCGATGGATTCGGTATCGGCTGGTATGGCACGCGCGATGCGCCGGGGGTCTACAAGGACATCCGCCCGGCCTGGAACGACACCAACCTGCAGGCACTGGCCGGACAAATCGAATCTTCAATGTTTCTCGCGCACGTCCGGGCGACAACCGGCTCGCCTGTGCAGCGGACCAACTGCCATCCGTTCCATCACGGGAAGTGGTTGTTCGTGCACAACGGCCTCGTCAACGACTATGACAAGCTGCGCCGCGACCTTTCGTTCGCCATATCACCGGACTTGTTTCCTCTCATCCGCGGAACTACCGACTCCGAGGTGATGTTCCTGCTTGCGCTGAGCTTCGGCATGGATAGCGACGTCAAGGCTGGCGTTGCGCGTATGGCAGGACTGGTCGAACACGTAGCCGAATCCCAGGGAGTGGGGAATGCGCTGCAAATGACGCTCGGCATCAGCGACGGCGAATCGTTGTATGCGGTCCGATACTCGACCGAGGGCAAGTCACGATCACTTTTTCACAGCGCCAGTCGCGATGCGACCATGGACATCGCTCCCGACGCGGGGCGGTTTTCGCGGGACGCACGCGCAATCGTCTCCGAGCCCCTGAACAATCTCAAGGATGAATGGGTGGCCGTGCCGGAGGCGAGTTTCGTCACGATTACCAAGGGCGAGATCGACTGCGAATCATTCGCCCCCACAGCACCCTAGGCAGGGCACGAGTTGCGGCTATGCGTCGCTTTGGAAATCCGCAGCGAATCGCATCTCGCGCAGAGGCCTCGCCTTCGCAATGGCCTCGGAATAGGCAGGGTGTGCCCGGTAAGCAGCAAGCGCTTCCGGGTCTTTGAACTCGCCGTACACGACGACGTCAACGTCGTTGGCGATCAGGTCGATCTTTTCATTGACGGCGATCTCAATGCGCTCGGCCGCCGGGATACTCTTTAGCCCGTTCAGACTTTCCGCCAACGGCTCGATCTCCGCTTCACTGCGGGCGCTGAAAAAGACGATATGTCGGATCATCCATGATGTCCTGGAGGTGTCGGTGGTCGAACCGCCAATTTGCCGAATGTGGTGCGGCAATCAATCGAAACCGCCAGCCAAAGGCGGAATTTACTGCAACGCCGGATCCGGGACTGCTAAATTCCGTTACTCTGTACCGGTGACGAATCGATTCCGGCAAAAGGACAGCAGCGAACATGAGGGAAAGTTGAAATGAAGAGAATCGGCGATCACTCTGACGCCATATCGAGTCTGGTCAATGACTGGGAAGGCAGGGTGTTTCTTTGTCATTTCATAGTTGCCGAGGCACAACTGGCACAACTCCTGGGCAATGACATTTTTGATGAAGGCAAGCCGCCAGAGGACGGCGTGGACGAAGACGGGTTTATTACCTCTGACACGGAAGAAATTCTCGCGGCCGCAGAATCCAAAAAGGGCGTCTTTGACTTTGTCGGCAGGAAAAAGCTGAGAGGCTTTGCCAAAAGGCTCGAAGAGAAACTGAACAATCTTGTCGCGAACTATTTGCGCGACTCTGCAGACGACTAGCACAGCCGCTGTTGATGCCATACAGCCAATTGCCAACCTCACCCCGATGGTGTATTCCGCCAGCCGACAAGGAATACGCACGAAACTGATTTCAACTCCATGCGTTCCGGTACTCGACTGAATACAATTCGCGATCGCTGTTTCACGGCGCGAGCCGCGATGCGACGATGGAAGTCGCGTCCATTGCGGAACAGGTTCGGGTCGGGCCGGTATCGCGGTTGTGGTAACGTGACCCGGTGAGGAAAGTACTGGGCATCGATGTCGGCGGCACCGGCATGAAGGCGGCACTGGTCGACGTTGAATCGGGCGCAATACTGAGCGACCGACACAGGGTCGAGACGCCCCGTCCCGCGACACCGGACAACATGGCCGCGGCGATCAGGACGCTACTGGCCGAATTCGACTACGAGGGTACGATCGGCTGCTGTTTCCCGACCATCGTCGTCGACGGCCGCGCCGGGTCGGCCAGCAATCTCAATGAAGCATGGCGCGACGTACCGATCGACGAGACGTTCGAGCGCGCGTCCGGGCTGCCGTTTGTCGTACTTAACGATGCGGATGCCGCCGCGGTTGCGGAAATGCGGCTGGGCGCGGGAAGGAAACTCGACGGCCTGGTACTTACGATTACGATCGGCACCGGGCTCGGCAGCGGGATGTTCTACCACGGCCACCTGATCCCCAATCTCGAGCTCGGTCACATGGCCGGCAAGGATGGCGAACCGTTCGAGGCCTTTGCGAGCAAACGCGCGCGCATCTCCGAAAACCTGTCGTGGCTCGAGTGGGGCGCTCGCTTCGATACATTTCTGCAGCGTGTCGAACGCGTGTGTTCGCCCGACCATTTCATCATCGGCGGCGGCACGACTCATGACCCGCGCAATGTACCGGAGCCCCCCCGTGCCAGCAAGACGGGAGCGCCTCACGGCACGACCCCCGGGCTCCTCCGGTGCGGGAAGCATGGCCGCCGGGCGGACGTTCTCCACCGGGGAGATCGTGGTTCACCACACCTCCCGCCGCGTCCTCAGGAAGGGACCAGCCGCCATGGTGAACGACCGCGCAGCCACCGCCCGCTACACCCTCGGCGAGGAGATCGTCAACAGCGTCACTCATGGGCTCGGGTTGCTCCTCGCCATCTCGGCGACGGCGGTGCTGGTGACCCGCGCCGCGGCTCACGGCGATCCCTGGCAAGTGGTGGGGTGCAGCGTGTTCGGCGGGTCCCTCATCTTCCTCTACACCGCCTCCACCCTGTACCACAGCGTGTCGGCCCCCCGGGCGAAGAAGGTCCTGCAGGCCCTGGACCACGCCGCCATCTTCGTCCTCATCGCCGGCACCTACACGCCCTTCGCCCTGGTCAACCTACGCGGCCTCTGGGGCTGGTCGCTCTTCGTGGCCATCTGGTGCGCGGCGGTCGTCGGCATGGTGTCCAGGCTGACCTTCCTGCGCCGCTGGCCGGCGGTGACGGTCGCGCTCTACGTGCTCATGGGTTGGGCGGTGGTGGTGGTCGCGCAACCCTTCATCGAGCACGTCAGCACCCCCGGCCTGGTCCTGCTCGCGGCGG
>JARRMH010000465.1:0-2644 GCA_037386205.1 Woeseiaceae bacterium
TATGCCATCGACACCACCGGCAAACGCGTCGGCAAAGTCGATCTCAAGAAGTCCGACAATCGAGACTGGGAAGATCTCGCCTCGTTCGAACTCGACGGCGACCCGTACCTGCTGGTCGCCGATATCGGCGACAACGAAGCCCGCCACAAGAAGCGGACCCTGTATTTTGCCAGAGAGCCGCGTACCGACGAGGACAAGACGAAAGTCGACTGGGAGGTCGATTTCGAGTATCCGGACGGCCCCCGCGATGCCGAAGCGGCGGCCGTGGATGTCGAGAACGAGCGCGTCCTCGTTCTCACCAAGCGCGATATCCCGCCGGTACTGTATGAGGTTCCCCTGCGCAGCGACGACGGCGACAAGGTAACCGCGAGGTGGCTCGGCACGATCGACAGCCTGCCGAAGCCGTCCCGGCAGGACGTCCAGTTCGCTTTCAAGACGAAGGACTGGCACTGGCAGCCCGTTGGCATGGACATCTCGGCGGACAACCGCGCGGCCGTCATCCTGACCTACAGCGGCCTCTACTACTTCCTGCGCCGGCCGGGCCAGGACTGGTTCGACGCGCTCAACACACGGCCGATACGCGTGAGTCTCGGCAATTTCAAGAATGCGGAGGCCGTCGCATTCGGCGATGAGGCTCGCACGGTGTACGTTACCGGCGAGGGCCGTCATCCACGCCTGCTGAGCGTCGACCTCTCGATGCCCGCACCGGCCACGACGACCAAGCAGGACGCTGCCCATATCGCGGCCTGCAACCAGATCGACAACGAGTCCTGGCGCAATGAATGCCTGTACCTCGACTGGAGCGACAACGCCGTCGATTTCAAGCTGGAAGCGATCGCACAGGTCATTCGGCAGGTACAGGGCGGCGCCGACATCATCGCGCTCCAGGAAGTGGAAAACCTGCGCATTCTCGAACGGCTGCGCAACGAGTACCTCGCAGGACTCGGTTACGAGCCCGCGATCCTGGTCGAGGGAACGGACGTGCGCGGCATCGACGTCGCGTTCCTGTCAAAGTTTCCTCTGGCGAACGAACCCACTCTGCACACGTTCAACGTTCCCGGATTTTCCGATCGTGCCGGCGATACGCGCGGCATATTGCAGGCCGATTTCGTGCTCCCGACCGGCGCGACGCTTACCGGGTTCGCCGTCCACTTCCCGGCGCCTTACCACCCGACCGCGATGCGGGTCGCAGCCTATGAACACCTGAACGCGCTGCGCAAGGCGCTCCCCGAGGATCATCTCGTGTTCGCGGCCGGCGACTTCAACACGACGAGCACCGAAGATGCCCGCGAGGGAATGCTCGATCGCTATGTGCGCCCGGACTGGACGGTGGCCCAGGATCTCGGCTGCGGCGATTGCCGCGGCACGTATTACTACGCCCCCGACGACACCTGGTCGTTTCTCGACACGATCATCTTCTCGCCCCCTCGTGGCGAAAAAACAACAGGCCGGCTTCGCGCAGATTCGGTCGCGATTGCCAATGCCGTGCCGGCCCAGGTCACGCCCGATGGCAAGCCGCGGCGGCACGACAGCGCGAGGCGCACCGGCGTGTCCGACCACTGGCCGATTATCGCCACGATCGAAGTTTCCCAAAAACAATAGCTTGTGGCGGCTTCGTAACCTCGATTCTTTACGAAGCCTCGGGCGACCCGGCGGCGCCATGAAAGGCGCGCGCGAATGTAACGCAAGTCCCTATTGAACAAGCATTTTTCCTGCGCTAGATTACGCTTGCCGCGTTACATAAGAGGCGTGGCGGCCCGCCACTCGCAGCGGGCCGGGCTCAAATAATAACGAAGCGAAATCTAAACGTCACATTCGGCTCTTACACTTTCGCACTATTCCAATAGCGGAGATCGACAATGAAATCCCTGTCCCACCTACTCCGATCGGCCTCACGGACGTTCGGACAGTTGACCCTTGCCGCTGTCGCGGCGACGCTGCTGCTCGGCATGCCTGTTGCGTCAAACGCACAGGAAACCAGCTCCGACATCAGCGGCACGATCTACACGCAAACCGGTACTCCGGTCGCGAATGCGACTGTCACGGCCACGAGTGACAGAACCGGCCTGACGCGATCGGCCACGACCAATGCATCCGGCGAGTACACGATACGCAACCTGCCGGTCGGCAATGAGAGTTACACGATCACGGTGTCAGGCGAGGGTTACGGGACCGCCCGCCGGTCCGGTGTATCCGTTCGACTGGGCAGTTCGACCACCGAGGATTTCGCGTTGTCGAGCAGCGAGGAAATGGAAGAGGTTGTCGTGTTCGGCACCCAGCAAGCACTCTCGCAGGTCGCCGTGGGACCCAGTTCGACCTATGGCCTGGAGGCGCTGAAGACGGCACCGTCGATAAACCGCAATATCGTCGACGTTCTGCGAGCGGATCCGCGCATTTACGTTGACGAGTCTCGCGGCGACATCAATGCCGTTCAGTGCGCGGGGAAGAACTCGCGTTTTAACAGCCTGACCGTCGATGGCGTGCGCATGAACGATGCCTTTGGCCTGAACTCCAACGGTTACCCGACCGAGCGCATGCCGTTCTCCTACGACGCGATCAGCCAGGTGTCGGTCGAACTGGCCCCGTTCGACGTCATCTACGGCGGTTTCTCGGCCTGCAACATCAACGCCGTCACCAAGTCCGG
>JARRMH010000466.1:0-3220 GCA_037386205.1 Woeseiaceae bacterium
TGCACTCGGAGTTTCGCGACCCACGTCGAAGCCATGTCACCCCCGGTGTGCCTTCAAGTGTAGGGCCTTTGCGCCCAATTACAACGGGCAGGGCCGCAATAAGCAAAGATCGTAAAGTAATAAAACACTTTAAACGCTATAATCAATTGATAAAAAATCAATTTTTCAGGATTCTTTCTTTCTGGCGCTGCCAGTCCCGGTCCTTGCGATCCGCGCGTTTGTCATGCTGCTTCTTGCCTTTGCCGAGGCCGATCGCCAGTTTGGCGCGCCCCTTGAACCAGTGCAGGTCGAGAGGCACGAGCGTATAGCCCTTGCGCTCGACGGCGCCGGTCAGCCGGTCGAGCTCGTAGCGGTGCAGCAGCAGCTTGCGTTCGCGGGTCGGATCGGCCGTGACGTGCGTGGACGTGCTGCGCAGCGGGGAGAAATGTGCCCCGACCAGCCATGCCTCGCCGTTGCGCACGTGTACGTAGGCCTCGGTCAGCTGGGCATTGCCGGCCCGCAGGCTCTTCACCTCCCATCCTTCGAGGGCCAGGCCGGCCTCGAAACGGTCCTCGATGAAATAGTCGTGGCGCGCCCGCCGGTTGACGGCGATCGTGTTGCCGGATGGTTTTTTGTCTTTCTTCCTGCCCATGCCTGCCTGGCCGAAGCCAATGATTTGCGAGCGGATTATACGGGTTAAGCGTTGTATGGCACCGGCTTTTGTATAAGAATCGCCGGATTATTTGCGCTATATGAAGGCCAAGCATGCTTAGCAACCAGTCCGGCGACGGCAAACGCAAGTCCCTCCACGGCAACTGGTCGTCGAGGATGGCGTTCGTTCTCGCGGTCACGGGATCCGCGGTAGGCCTCGGGAACATCTGGAAGTTTCCCTATGTTGCCGGGGAGAACGGCGGTGGCGCCTTCGTCCTTGTTTATCTCGTTTGCGTCGTTGTGATCGGCATGCCCGTCATGATGTCCGAGATTCTCATCGGGCGTCGCGGCCGCCGCAACCCGGTCGCCACGATGGCGCTACTTGGCGAGGAGGAGGGCAGTACCCGGAAATGGCGGTACGTCGGGCTGCTGGGCGTCGTTGCGGGCATTCTTATCCTGTCTTACTACAGCGTCATTGCCGGCTGGACCCTCGCTTACGTGGTCAAGAGCGCGACGGGTACGTTTGTCGATGCCACCGCGGCGCAGGTCGTTGCCGAACTCGATACTTTTAAATCAAGCACCGGTTACTCGATTACGTCGGGATCGTTTGGCCACGGTGTCGAGTTTCTGTTCACGCCCGATTTCAGCAAGCTCACCTGGGGCAGTGTGCTCGAGGCCATGGGACAGGCCTTTTTCACGCTCAGCATCGGCATGGGTGCGATCATGGCGTATGGCGCCTATCTTCCCGAGGAGACCTCGATAACCGGTGCCTCCGCCACGGTCGTGGCGGCGGACACCTCGATTGCCATTCTCGCGGGTCTGGTGATTTTTCCGTTGGTCTTTGCAAACGGCCTGCAGCCGGACGCCGGACCGGGGCTCGTATTTCAGACACTCCCGCTCGCGCTCGGCCAGATGCCGGCCGGTGCATTCTTTTCCACGCTGTTCTTCGTGCTGCTGGCCTTTGCGGCCTGGACGTCGGCGATCGGCCTGATGGAGCCCGCGGTGGCGTGGGTGGTTGAGAGTTTTAACAAGACACGGGCGCAGGCCGCGGTCGCCGTCGGCGCCCTGATCTGGCTGATTGGTTTTGCCAGTGTCTTCTCGTTCAATACGTTGAGCGACGTGACGTTTTTCCAGGGCACGATCTTCGACAACCTCGACTTCCTGACGAACCAGATCATGCTGCCGCTGGGTGGCCTGCTGATTACCGTATTCGCCGGCTGGGTAATGGCGCGCAACTCGACGGCCGATGAACTGGGCGGCGCCGGAGCGAGTTACCGGGCCTGGCGGCATGCGGTGCGTTTCGTTGCGCCGGTCGGGATCTTTTTCGTGCTGTTCTTCGCCATCAAGGGCGTCTTTGTGTAGGGGATCGTGCGCGCAGAGCCGGTTCCATCGTTCGTGCGGCGTGCCGCCCGGGTTTATGCAGGTTGAAGTCGCCTTTGCAACGCCCGACCGGCAATTTCTCGAGTGCATCGAGGTTGCCAGTGGGGCGACCGTGGACGACGCGATCCGCAACAGCGATCTGGCGCGCCGCTTTCCGGACGTGGACTTCGACCGGCTCGATGTCGGCATCTGGGGTAAGCCGGCACCTCGCGACCGGGTGCTGGCCGAGGGGGACAGGGTGGAAGTGTATCGCCCGCTGGAGATGGACCCGCGGGAAGCGCGGCGCCTAAAGGCCGGGATCTAGTTCCTGGTCGCGGCGGATTTCGGTGACGACGTCGTCCTCGAAAATGACCGAGACCCAGCGCTTGGCAACCGCGTCGTTGCGGCCGACCTTGAGATAATAGACGTAGTCCCAACGCTGGTGGTGGAACGGATCCGATACCATCGGCGTCCCGAGCAGAAATCGCACCTGGCTGCGGGTCATACCGACCTCCAGCTGGGACAGGTCTTCCTCCTTGACGAGGTTCCCCTGTGCGATATTGGCGCGGTAGACGCAACCGCTGCCGAGGGCGAGCACGACGACAAGTGCCAGGAGAATGGTCGAGTGGTGCCTAGTCATAGAGTCCGGGTGCGTCCTGCGTCATAATAGGCGCGCATCATACCTTGAAAGAGTTTATTCATGCAGCAACGAAAAGAACTGCGCAAAGCCGGCCTGAAGATCACGCTGCCGCGCCTGAAGATCCTTGAGATCCTCGAGGCCGCCGCGGATAGGCACTTGAGCGCGGAAGACATCTAAAAGGAGCTGCTGAATTCGGGTGAGGATATCGGGCTGGCCACCGTGTACCGCGTACTGACCCAGTTCGAATCGACGGGACTCGTTACCCGGCACAACTTCGAAGGGGGGCATTCAGTGTTCGAACTCGATGACGGCGAGCACCATGATCACATGGTCTGTGTCGATTCCGGTGAGGTTATCGAGTTCGTTAGTGAAGAGATCGAACGGCTGCAGCACGAGATAGCGGAGCAGTACGGTTACGAGCTGATCGACCACAGTCTCGTGCTGTACGTCAAACAGCGGGACGACGATTCCGACTAGGCCCGCCGACGAGCCCCGCCCGCCAGCATTTCGGCCGCATGGGCCAGTGTTTTACGGGTGATCTCGACGCCGCCGAGCATGCGCGCGAGTTCCTGGATGAGTTCCTCTTTGTCG
>JARRMH010000467.1:0-3526 GCA_037386205.1 Woeseiaceae bacterium
CATCGAGGTCGTCCTCGCAGCGTCTGAGCTGCGCGCCCCACTCCTTCGCGCGGTAGTCGACGGCTCGGGCGATGCCCTTCAGCTTGCCGTTGAAGCGATACGACCTGTTGAGCCAGCCGGTCTGGCCCTCGTGATAGGCGAGGTACTGGTTGTACGGATCCCATTTGGAGATACCGGCGATCCGCTGCGACTGGTCCGTGTACCAGCCCACGAAGTCGATGGCGTCGCCGAAGTCGTCCCGGTCGGCGCCGCGCCGCCCCGTGTCCCGGCGATACGCATCCCAGGTGCTCTCCAAGGCCTGGGCATAGCCGTACGCATCCGAGGGCCGTGTCCAAGGAATGAAGCCGAGCAGTTTCGTGCGCGGCGGGCGCGCGTCGAAGCGGAACGTCGACTCCTGGCGGATAATCGCGAGCTGCACGTGTACCGGCGTGCCCCAGCGCTCCTCGGATTTCTTCGCATCCTTGTACCAGCGGCCTTTCTCCTCGAAGATCGCACAAATGTTTTCGACATTGGTGGGTGGCGTCGTGCCGCAGGCAACGAGCAGGACCGGCAGGGCAGCCGCGAGGGCGGCGGCCCGGCACTTTCGGGTTGTCGCAGGATCAGCCAGCATGTCAGGCCGCCGCGCAGGGGCCAGAGATTCCCGAGCGGCGTGCAGGCCATTGTAAATCCCGGGACCGGAGTAATAAAACCGTATGGCGCGACGGAAGAAAAAGCGGGCACGCGGGCGACGCTGGTTGCGGGCGCTCGTTCTCGGCGTACTCGGCTTCGTGGCGGTCAGCATCCTGCTCGTGATGCCACTGCGTTGGCTGCCGCCCGCGACGTCGGCGTTCATGCTGCAGGACGACAGCGGGCGCGAGCCGCTCCTGCACGAGTGGACCGACTGGCCGCAGCTCGGCGAGCGTATGGCGCTCGCTGTCGTCGCCTCCGAAGACCAGCGCTTTGCGGATCACTTCGGCCTGGATCTCGCCGCCATCAGGAAATCCATCGACGAGAAGGACGAGCGCGGCTACCTGCGCGGCGCCTCGACGATCTCCCAGCAGACCGTGAAAAACCTCTTTCTCTGGCCGGGCCGCAGCTTCGCCCGCAAGGGTCTCGAGGCATGGCTGACCGTCGTCGCCGAGATCTGCCTGCCCAAGCGGCGCATCCTCGAAATTTATCTCAACATCGCGGAGTTCGGGCCCGGTATCTACGGTGCGGGCGCGGCGAGCCATTACTACTTCGGGTCGCCGCCCGACCGGCTGACCGACGCACAGGCCGCGCTACTGGCCTCCGTCCTGCCGAACCCGCGCCGGCTGCGGGTCGATCAGCCGTCCGACCATGTCAGGGAACGGCAGGCGTGGGTCATGACACAAATGCAGCGGTTGCGCCGGGAAGGCTGGATTACGCGCCTGTCGCACTAACGCGCGTTACCAGGTTTTGAGCGGTAACGGCAGCGGCTTGGGCGGCGGCCACTGGAGGCCGGTCTCCGTAAACTTCGCGGCGAAATTCGGTGTTGCCTCGAGGTCCCAGGGCGCGCCGCAGGTGCACCAGTTAGCAATCTGCCACAGTGCGACCGGGCCGAAGTGATGCTCGTCGTAGCGTGCGGCGATCCGGTTGGCCTCCTCGCGATTGCCCGACCAGGCCTGGACCATGATATCCAGGAAATTTCCGGCTTCCCCTTTCTCGTCAGAGTACCGCTGTACCCAGCGGGTCGCCGAGGCGCTGTCCGTATCGTGCGCGGCCACGAGCACCTGCAGGGCCGTGGCGAGCACCGGGCCACGGATGCGGCTTTCAATGGTTGCGCGTGCTTCGTCGTAGAGGCCATTGGCGACGAGCGCGCGGACCAGCGCCATGCTGAGCCACTCGCTGGGCGCGACGTCGATGCCTTCACGCGCGATGCGCAGGGCCTGATCGGGGTTACCGACCCACAGCGCCGCCCGTGTCGCGTCCAACCACGAGAGCGAGCGCAGCGGATCGCATGAAAGCAGACGTTGCGACAGGTCGAGGAACTCGCCAGCGTGGCCCGAGACGAACACCACCACGGGAAACCAGTTGCCGGCGGCGCAGCCTTCCGCATTCAGCGCGGTTTCGAGACGTCCTCCGATGCCGAGTTCGGCCATCGCTCGCGCCGCATCCGAGGGGGCGTACCGGGTCGCCGCCCGGTAGTCTTCGATCGCCGCGGGTAGTGCGGCCTGCAATTCCGCGTCGGTGACCACCTGGTTCACTCCGACGACGTCGTTCGTCAGCATGTGAATGAAGAGGTCGGAATGGTCGACGTGGACCTGGGCGAACTCTGGGGCCCGCTCGATCACCCGGTCGAAATACGCATTCGCCCCGCGCAATGCCGTAATCATATCCGCGTCGCCGTGGGCCGCGTACAGGGCGGCGACGCCTTTCTGGTAGATCGTGAACGCTTCGACGTCGCGCAGCCCGGCCCGGCGCATGACCGTGCGTTTGTCTTCATCGAGGACCACGTCGAGCGCCAGGGCGATGCGCTCCGCGATGTTTTCCTGCACCGAGATCACGTCTTCTGACGAACTGTCGAAGTTCTCGGACCAGAGGTGGAAACCGTCGCCGGCACGGATCAACTGTGCCGTCACGCGCAAGCGTTCGCCCGAGCGGCGCACCGAGCCTTCGACGATATGCCGGACGCCGAGCGTTGCCGCGATTTCCTGCACCGGGACGTCCTTGCCCTTGAATGAGAACGCCGAGGTACGTGCGGTCACCAGCAGTTCGGGTAATTGCGCCAGTGAGTTGAGAATTTCCTCGGTCAGGCCGTCGGCGAAGTATTCGTCGTCCGGGCCATTGCTCATGGCGATAAATGGCAGCACCGCGACGGACTTGTCGACTCCCACGAGAGCTTCGTCGGCGGGAGCTACCTCTTCCGAAGTTTCCTGGGCTGCCTGCGAGGGCACCGCGACCTCCGGGCCGGCGAACTTGTCCCACGCGAACCAGCCCAGGGCGATGAGCAAAACAACGATGATCGTACGGTCTAGCTTGCGCCCCGTCTGCGTCGTGATCGATTCGCTGCGGTCGACTTCCTGTTCGCGCTTGAGGCCTTCCGGCGTCATCTCGAATGCCCAGGCGAAAATCAATACCAGCGGCAGGCTCAGGAACAAGACGACGACGAGGGCCTTGAGCGTCCAGTCGGGCGCACCGAAGGTTTCGAAAGCAAACTCGGCGACCTGGGCAACGACCCATGCCGTTACAATGTAAGCGACGCATACGCGAATGACGTTTCTGCGCTGCAGTTCGGCGTAAAATGACACGTTAGTGGCTGGCCCTCGCGAAAAGCGGACAGTATACGCACATATCAGCCGGTACCCAGCGCGGCAAGGGCGTCGCGGGCCTCCTGTGCATAAATCAACTCGTCATCCGCATCGGACCAGAGAACCAGCGCTTCCTCGAGGAGACGTCTTCCGCTCGCCTGGTCGCCCTCGGCGATCAACACTCTCCCGAGCAGAGACTTGGCCAACGCGTTACCGGGGGAAACGTGAAGCACTTCTTCGAGCTGGTTCTTGGCCTCGTCCGTCGACCCGGCGTCAAG
>JARRMH010000468.1:0-3664 GCA_037386205.1 Woeseiaceae bacterium
GAATATCCGCAAGCATTTCCGCACCAGCGTTGCGAGTATCGCCGCTGGAGCGGATCTGCGCCGCGAGTACCTGGAATATCAGCAGTCGTTCTACCGGCGATACTCGCAACGCTGGTGCGGAAATGCTTGCGGATATTCTCGCGATAGGTTCTGAGGCCGTTCCAGGTGTCGATCTCGCGACCGAGGGCCGCCCCTGCTTCATAGAGAACGCCGACGCCGCCGTTGACCAGCGGGAAGGTCGAGCCCTTGCCGATGTAGTAGTTGTCGAAGCGCTCGCCGTGAAAATACAGGCGCGCCTCCCCGTCGAGGAAGTCTTCCGACGTGCGCACGGTCTGCTCCAGCAACTCCTCTGCCCGTTCGGGGACCAGCGGATTGGTGCGCGTGGCGACGCCCGGATGGAAATAGTAGGTCTGCTGCGCCCCCATCTCGTGGTAGTCGACGGTGAGATTGGGCCGCCACTCGTGCCACTTCTGCATCCAGGCCCGCGGCTCCGGCTGGGTCAGCAGCAGCCACTGGCGATTGAGATCGAACCAGTAGTGATTCGTGCGCGCAAAGCCCCAGTTGAACTGGTGCTCGATGTGCGCGGGGTCGGTGATCCGCTGCACTCCGCCATAGGCGTCGAACCAGGCGACACGCTGCGCATGGCCGTCCGGATTGAAGATCGCCGTGACGAGAACCACGCTGTTCGACAGGATGCGTTCGATTTCCGCGCCCTGCGCCGCGGCCAGGTGATACACGAACGGCAACGACGCGTCCATGCCGCTGGATTCGGCGCCGTGTACGCCGTAGTTGATCCACGTGACGATCGGCATGTCATCGGTGATGGCCGAGTCGGTGTCGGCGTCCGAGAGGGCCGCATGCTGCCGGCGTATGCTGTCGAGGCGCGCATGATTGCCGGGCGTGGTCGCGACCAGGAACAGTATCGGCCGCCGTTCGTGCGTGTGCCCGATGACTTCGAGCGACAGGCGATCGCTCATGCCGGCGACTGTCTGCAGGTAGTCGACCAGCTGGTGGTGGCGAACCGGCTCGCTTCCCAACTCGAAGCCGAGGAACTCGGCCGGCGTCGGAATGGCGGGATCATAGGTCGTGTCCGCGGGGAACATATCGGCATCCGCCGCGCGAACATCGACCTCTGCCGCGGCCGGCAGAATGATGGCAGACATAACGATGCCCGCCAGGGCCGACAGCCAAACTCGCATACGCTGATCTCCAGTCGAAATAGTGGTCAATCCCTCAGTTTACCTTCTCGAAGGAGGCAGACCGCAACAGCCGCCCGGGTCGCAAACCGGTTGGTTGTCCATCCAGAAGGACCGGCTTACCGGCCACGAACACGTGCTGCACGCCCTCCGCATACTGGTGCGGCTGCGCGAACGTCGCTCGATCGATCACGGTAGCGGGGTCGAAGACCACAATATCGGCGATCGCACCGGCCTCGATGCGGCCGCGTTCCGCAAGACCGATCCGCTCGGCAGGCATGCGCGTCATTTTGTGAATAGCCACCGGCAGCGAGAGTACCTGCAACTCCCGCACATAGTGGCCGAGCACCCGTGCAAAGGTGCCGTAATTGCGGGGATGGGGATGGCCGTTCCCCGGCACCTCGATACCGCCGTCGGCAGCGATCATCGTGCGCGGATGCCGCAGAATCGTGACGACATCCTCGGGGTGCATGGCATGGTAGATCGCCTCCCGCCTCCTGCAGCTCGATGATGAGCGTCGCTGCATTGTCGATCGTGATCTCGCGCCCCTTGCGCTCCAGCAGTTCCGCGAGGTTCAGCCCGTCGAGCGAGTGGTCGAAATCGCAGTACGCGAGCTGCACGTTGGCCGGGTCGTTGCGACCGCGGACTTCGGTCAGTTCGTACACCAGGGTTTGATGAATCCGGGACCGCAGCGCAGGATCCTCAAGCCGCTCCGCGAGCTTCTTCGTCCCGCCGTCGAGACTCCAGCGCGGGAACTGCGCTGTCAGCCCGGTCGATCCGGCCGCGTACGGGTACTGGTCCAGCGTGATGTCGACGCCACGCTCGACGGCAGCGTCGACGAGCGCCAACAGGTCTTTCGAACGGCCCTGCATCGACGTTCCCATGGCCTTGGCATGGGTGATCTGGCCCGGCAGCCCGGCCGTTTGGGCAATGGCGATGAGTTCGCGCACGCTGTCCAGCACCGTGAGCGCCTCGTTGCGCATGTGGCTGATGTAGATGCCGCCATGCTGTCCTGCCACTTCGGCCAGCGCGACGAGCTCGGCCGTGTCGGAAAAGCTGCCCGGAACGTACACGAGGCCCGACGACAGCCCGAATGCTCCCTGGCGCATCGCGAGATCGACTTCGGCACGCATGCGCTCGATTTCCCGGGGTGTAGCGGCACGATCGTCGAGACCGATGATGCGGGCGCGGACCGCGCCGTGGCCGACGAAAGAGCCGAAATTGACCGCGGCGCCGCGCTGTTCGAATGCTTCGAAGCTGTCCTCGAGGGGCAGCGGCGACCAGCCGTCCGGGCCGCCGATGACCGTCGTTACCCCCTGCCGGACCAGGTTCTCCGCATCCGGCCAGCGGTAAAGTCCGCTGCGATCCGGACTGGACCGGACCGCGTGCGAATGCAGGTCTATGAACCCGGGCGCAACCGCAAGGCCCGTTACGTCAATGACCCGTTCGGCCGGGCGGTCAAGACCGCCCACACTGATAATCCGGTCTCCCTGCAGCCAGACATCGGTAACGACGGGATCCTCGTCCTTTCCCGAAAAGACCGTGCCGCCTCGCAACACGGTAACCGAGCCTCCGCCATCGGTCGCCTCGCAGACACCGGGGGCAGGTACGAGCAAAACGGCGATGCCCAATGACAGCAGAAACAACAGCAACTTGTGCACGCGCATTACCGGAATTCCCGTTCGTCGTTTACGTCGCAGTTGCGCGATAGTACTCACAGCCGGTCCAGCTTCTCAATTGACGATCCTTTGGAATCCCATAGCGCGTGGCTATCCCGCGATACCTCGCTCAGCGTGCCGGCAGTCGAGGAAACGTATATGCTGTTGGGATGCTGCGCGAACTCGACCAGGCGGCGAGGGAGCTCGTCGCGCCCCGTGTCGTCCTGTTCGACTGGCATGCGACGCTCGTCGATACACTCGACGCCATGTACAACGCCGTCGACGACATGATGCCGCTGCTGCCCGAGCTGGGGCTGATGCCGGCGCTGGTCTCGCACGAGCAGTGCAAGTCAACCGAAGACGCCCGGCTGGTGGACTATGTCCGCGAGCACCAGCGCCTGCATCCCAGGATCATTGCAGAGCGCCGTATTTCCCGTACCGATATCTTCGAGGTCCTGTTCGGGCACAACGAAGATGCCAAGCAGGTCGCCCACGCGGCCTTCAACGATGCCTATCGCAATCATTTCGGCGAAGCCCAGCCTTTCGAGGGCGGTGAACTCGACCTGTTGATCGAGATGTGCGAGCTGGACGTCAGGCTTGGCGTGTTGACGAATCGGGACCGGGAATTTTTCGAGCTCGAGCTGGCGCTGGTCGATGACGGGGCCTGGGTCGACCTGTTCGAGACGACGGTCTGCGGCTGCGATACGCCGAAACGCAAACCCAACCCCGACCCGGTGTTGAAGGCGCTCGACAACCTCGGCGTCAGGCCCGGTCTGGATTGCTGGTACGTGGGCGACAGTACGACGGACG
>JARRMH010000469.1:0-2537 GCA_037386205.1 Woeseiaceae bacterium
GTCGCGCCCATCGCCTCGGCGGCCTCGCGGTAACGATCGGGCACCGCCTTGAGCGCGTCTTCGGCGATCGAGGTCATGATCGGTGCGGCCATCAGGCCGAGGATCACGCCGGCGTTGAGCACGTTCAGGCCGACCGGTACGTTGAAGGTCTCGATGATGATCGGGTTCATGATGGCGAGCCCGATGAAGCCCCATACCACCGACGGAATCGCGGCCAGCAGTTCTACCGTGATCTTCAGGAACTCGCGCGTCTTGCCGGAGGCGAACTCGGCGATAAAGACCGCCGCGCCGAGCGAGAAGGGGATCGCCACCAGCATAGCCAGTCCGGTAACGCTGGCGGTGCCGGCGATCAGCGCCAGGATGCCGTAGGTTTCCTTCGTTTCCGATGTCGGCCGCCAGTTCGGCGAAAAGAAAAATTCGCGGAAATCGAACGAGCTGGTCAGGAAGCCGAAGCCCTCGCGGCTGATGAAAATGAAAATCCCGATGATGATGTACAAGTCGCGGTTGAGCCGGTCGAAGTCGGCGTCCGCGACGCGCCGGGCGCCGCCTGTCTGTTCGGCCATCCGCTCAGTCCTCCGTACCGCGCCCGGCCAGCAGCTCGACCAGGTCGCCGATACGGTCTCGCAGGTCGCGGTACTGATCGGTGAAGTCATCGCCCGGCGGCACGGCCCAGTTCAGCGCCGAGGTGTGGAACGGGACCTTTTCAATATAGTCCGAATAAGGACCGTTCAACGCAATGATGATTTCGAAATTGCCGAAGTCGTGCTCCAGTGCCTCGAGCGGCTCGGTTTCCAGATCGTCTTCCGGCAGCCCGGTGGCGGACAGGAATTCACGCAGGGCATCGTTCGGCGGTTGACCGGCGCCCGGCGCCGCGGCGGTGAAGTCGATCGTATGCGGGTAATTGTGGCGTCCGATCGCGGTCGCGAGTGGGCCAAGGTGCGAGCCGGGCTGATCCAGGAACAGGATCTTGTAGACCTTGGGCAGCTTGTCGATGCCGCGCACCGCGAATACCGTCTGGTCGCAGATGTTCTTGGACTGGTCGCCGACGCGCTTGAGCATGGCCAGGATGCCGAAGATCACCATGCGGTTGGCGCGATTCAGCTCCGGGTCCTTTTCGAACAGATCGTCGTAGAACGAATCCATGCGGGCGTCCAGTCGCTTGGCGGCCTGCATCAGGGCAATGGCTCGCTCGGCGTTGCCGTCGCGAAACGCCTTGCGGGAATCGTGCAGGATTTCGATCGCGGTGTCGGTCGCATCGTCGATGCGCTGTTCGAACCGCTCGGGCAACGGCTTGTCGAGTTGCTGCGACTCGCGACAGATCGTTACCGCGTAGTCGCCGATGCGCTCGAGAATCACGTTGATCCGGATCGTCGAGGCCATCTCGCGCAGGGCGCCGGCGCCCGGCAGGTAGCGCGCGATGAAGCGGTGGCACATCCGGTCGCAGCGCCGCGACGCGCGGTTGATCGGATAATCGCCCAGGATGATGTCGTAGGCCAGCTGCGGGTCCCGCAGGACCAGGGTTTTCTTTGCCTCGCGCAGCGCGTTTTCGACGTCGTCGCCGATCTTCCACACCCAGTCCCGAATGGCGTTCAGATCGGCTTCCATGCGTTCTTCAAGGTGGCTCATGCTCGATCCTCACAATGTGTTGAGCGCTGCCGGTCGTCGGCGCCGGCAGTCATGAAGCGAAGGTTCTCTAGCCGCAGTCGACCGGATTGGCCGGTGCGTAACCCTTGTTCAGGATAATGCACTGGCCTTCGTCGGATTTGATCCAGTTCAGGTACTCGCCGACGATGCCGGTCGGCTCGCCGTTGGTGTACATGAACAGCGGCCGCGCGATCGGGTAGCTGCTGTCGCTGGCGGTTTCGACCGATGGGTTGATGCACGGGCCGCCCGTTTCCGCCGCGATGCAGGCCAGCTTGACGTGATCGGTCGCGTAGGCGAGACCGCTGTAACCGATGGCGCAGGGCGTCTTCTCCACCAGGTCGACGACGTCCTTCGAGCCGTGCATGTCACGCGTGCCCAGCCGGAAATCACTGGCGCCCAGCACCGCCTCGCGGAAGTAGGCGTAGGTGCCGGAATTGTTCTGGCGGCTGACGACGACGATCTCCTGGCCCTGGCAGCCCGGTACTTCGACGCCGAGATCGGTCCAGCGGGTAATCTCGCCACCGTCCCCGTAGATGCCGGAGAGCTGTTCGATGCTCATCTCGTCCATCGGGTTGTCCGCTTGCAGGAAAACGGCAAGCGCATCGTAGCCGACGACGTGCTGCACGGGGTGCTGACCGTTTTCCTCGGCCAACTTGAGCTCCTTGTCCTTGATCGCCCGGCTGGAATTCGCGAGATCGACCGTGCCGTTGATCAGTGCGGCGATGCCGGTGCCGGAGCCGCCGCCGCTGACCGCGACGACCACGTTTGGTTTGATCGTCTGGTAGGCCTCGGCCCAGGCCTGGGCGACGTTGACCAGCGTGTCGGAGCCCTTGTTCTGGATCAATTCGCGGCGCTCGCCACCGCCGCAGGCGGTAAGCAGGGAGAGCAGCAGG
>JARRMH010000470.1:0-3751 GCA_037386205.1 Woeseiaceae bacterium
GAGAGTTTCGGTGCGACTTTTCGTAAGATCTCTTGAAGAGACTCGATCAGCCAAGGGCCGACGAACCGCGACACGTAGATTCCGTAAAGGAGGATATCTAGGTCTACGTTAACGTGGCGACCAGCTCTTACGTCGTAAGGCGGTTCTTTTCCGCCCTCGGACAGCGGAAAGTGCAGTATGAAAAGTCGGAATTCTTTTTCGTATTCATAGAACTCGCGCTTGGTCGTGATCAGTCTATAGCGGCTCAGCTTATCTTCCGGGATGAAGTCCTCGTACTGAACTACCGCGGAATAGATGCTTTCCGGGTATGCATTGCTCGCTTTCGCGATCGATCTTCTGATGTTGCCGAACGAACTCGATCGCTCGCCGTCTTTGAAAGGGACGCTTGTGGAGTATCTCTCTAATCTTACTTCGGACTTCGTTGGCAGGCCGGAGCGATTTGCCTTGTCGGCTAGCTTGTTCGAGCGTCTTTGTAGTCTGCAAGGTTAACGCCGCCGGAATCGAGAACTCTTCTTGGGTTCGATTTAGCTTCGTTTCTCTAAGGGCAGAGACAATGCCGCCAACTACTTTTTCATGTACGAAGCGATCTAGAGCACCCACGCCGAGAACAATGGATGAGCGGAGCAGATCATCAACAGCGTCTATACCTACCCTCATGTACAATTATAGGCAACAGCAGCGTCGACGGGCATCAATGTCACCCGACTCACGAAGACCTGTTGACAACTCTAGCTGTGCCAGCGGTTTAGGGAGATGTGGGATGCGAGCTCAGTTACCCTACCTCGTTCAAGATCAATTAACGGCCACTCGCAAGGGAATGCGGCCGATCGAAAGCTTTCGATACGAGGGCAATGAATATTTTCTCGATGGTCCCGTCAGCAAGAAGCTCGCGATTCTCGATTTCGACGAAGACACCGGGGACCTGCTGCCACCAATCAAGTTTGAACCACCGACCAAGCGGCGAAAGTTCGGGCGGTATGCGATTCCGAAGAATCCGAGCCCAGCCAGTCGCGATTTTCAGCGCGTCAGCGTATTCGCAACGATATTGAAGACCATTCGCGCATTCGAAGGCAATGATGTTTTGGGTCGGGAATTGACCTGGGCATTTGATGCACCGCAGCTGCTCGTGATACCTCGGGCCGGCAATTGGGCGAACGCATTCTACGAACGCGAGTCGCACTCCCTGCAGTTCTTCTATTTTGACTCGACGTCCAAGCCTGGCAAGACGATTTTCACATCGTCGTCGCACGACATCATTACACATGAGGCAGGTCATGCCATTCTCGATGGTATTGCGCCTGGTTTGTACGATGCGATTACGCCACAGGCGCTCGCACTCCACGAGGCCATTGCCGATCTGACCTCTTTGATTATGGCTCTTGAAAGTGGCGTCCTCAGGAAAACTGTCCTCGATCAAATGGGCGGGCGTATCGACAGACCCACGGCCCTGAGCGCAGTCGCAGAGGAGTTTGGTCAAGCGCTCGGTCAGGGAAAGGTACACTTACGATCACTGTGGAACGAGAAGACTCTGGACCCAGGAGATCGCAGCAAGGATGAGGACGGGGAGCCGAACCGTGTATCTCGAAGCTCTCCTCATGATTTGAGTACAGTCCTGAGTGGCGCCCTGTATCGGCTTTTGGTCGCCCTGCTTGAGCATCAAGTCAAGAAACTCACGGAGGGCATCACCGACCCTCGAGAGCTCGAGCGGGCGATGTTTTCCAAATCCGGCCAGGCCCTCGCGACGGCCGCCAAGATCTTTCGGCGAATCGTTATGCGATCGCTGGACTACCTGCCGCCCGGCGAAGTCTCTTTTGCCGATTTCGGTCGCGCGATCATTGCCGCGGATTGGAGTTCAAATCCGGATACGGACGCGTTCCGAGCGGGGATTGCGAACGAGTTTGTGGGGAGGCACATTGCCGCCTCAACCGATGATCTATTGCAGAAGCCCGACATCGTTGGGACGACTCTGTCGAATGTCGATCTCGAGACATTGCTCGAGAGTGATTGGGCAGCCTACCAGTTCGTTGAAGCCAATCGCGGCTGGCTTGGCATCCCCCCGGCGGAAGAATGGCGTTCGTGCCAGCTACCGCGAACTGATACTCAAAGTCGAGTGGGAGCGCCAAGAGCCTAACGACGTCAATGACATCCGTTGGAATACTCGGGCAATTTCCGTCGGGCTCACGCTTGCGATCGATCGGGATGATTCGACGATAAAGGCGTTGCTGACTACCGACGACAGCGCGCAGCAGGCCAAGGACCGATCCCGTTTCCTGCAACAAATGGTGGAGGCTGAACTAATTGACACCGATGTATCTGCACCGGATGTTTCGTCGGGAATAGAAGCACGCGTCAGCGGGGGCGTTCTGCGCGTCAAAGGCGGAGCGCGAAGCCTGCATCTGACAACATCGGTTCACTGAAATGGCAACGCACCAGCTAAAGATTCGCAGCTACAACGTCAAGTTCGGCGATGCGATTCTTGTTTCAATTCCCGACAAAGCTCCAAATGGGCGCGTCACGACGCGTCATATATTGATCGATGTCGGCAATGTGTTATCTGGCGAAGGGGGCGACGATTCGGTTTTCGTCCCGATTCTGGAAGACGTTCTCGACGTGACCGACGGCAAACCGGTGGATCTCTACGTAATGACCCACGAGCATATGGACCACGCTCAGGGCCTGTTGGCCGGTCACCGCGCGGGTGTAGATATCAAGGCAGATCATGTCTGGGTCACCGCTTCAGCGGCACCCGACTACTATGACACTCACCCAGAGGCGAAAAAGCACTTTCAGATGGCACTACGTGCTTACCGGAGCCTCGAGCGACAATTGGCCGCCGCGCCGCCGGAAGTCATCGATCGGCTGTATGCTCGTATGCTGAACAACAACTTTCGAAAAACTGCCGATTGTGTCGCGCACATCACAACCAAAGTATGCGAGCCGGATCACGTGCACTTCGTGCATCGCGAGTTCGACCTGACCCACGCGCATCCGTTCAACGAAGCCAGCTTCGAGATTTGGGCGCCCGAAGAAGACACCTCCATTTACTACGGTCGCTTTCAGCCGCTTGCGTTCGGCTTTGACGACACGGGCAGCAACGCTTCGTCTGCCGCAGGATCGAGCAGAGCCCGCCCTGCCCCGCCCGCCGGCGTTGATGTTGGGGGATGCCGAGATCAGAAGCTGGAAGACTATGAACAAATTTGGCGTCCTAAAGCCCGTGCATTTTCTCAAGGTTTCGCACCACGGCAGTCACAATGGTACACCGAGTGGGGATATCCTGGACGCGTTGTTGCCGGTAAATGCACCGGACACCGACGTCCGTACAGCATTGATCTCGACCTGTAGCGATGTCTACTCGGGCGTCCCGCACGAGCCAACCACCAGCGAGTTGGCGGAAAGGTGCGATATCCTGGACACGCGGCAATTGGAGGACGGGCAAGCCTGGGAGCTTATCCTGGACGGTTGAGCCGAAAGCATGCGACTAAGTGTTCCTCGACTTGTTCAGGACCGACTGTATCTGTTTCGGTCCGACGACAAGGACGCCGTCAATGACATGTTGCTGGCGCGACCCACTTCGTACACCAAGGTCACGGATGACGGGCCGTTCTTCGATGGCCCAGTCAGTCCTCGAGTTGCTGTTATCGACATCAACGCGAACGAAGGCTCATTGCGGCCAAGCTCCAAGTTCGTGGCGGCGACCGGTCGGATCGATGGCCGCTACGAACTCGACGAAGCGCTGATGGATCCCGACGTC
>JARRMH010000471.1:0-2967 GCA_037386205.1 Woeseiaceae bacterium
ATGCACTGCGGCCGGTGGGCAACGATCGCCTCAACGCGATCGCCAAGTACACCTACTTCTACAACGTGCCAACCACCGGCCAGGTCGGCGGCCAGAACCTCGCCGCCGAGTTTATCCAGAAGAGCCACGTCGCGGCGCTCGACGTTACCTACGACATCACCAGCAGCCTCACGTTCGGTGCCAAGTACGCCTACCGCCTCGGCCAGGTCAGCCTCGATCGCGTCGATCCGACCTTCTTCGACAACAATGCGCATCTCTATGTGGTGCGCGGCGACTACCGCTTCGGCGAGAACTGGGAAGTGCTCGTCGAGACCCGGCTGCTCGACATGCCGGACCTCAGCGAAAGCCGCGCCGGCGCCCTGACCGCCGTGTCACGCTACTTCGGCGACCACCTCAAGCTCGGCCTCGGCTACAACTTCACCGACTTCTCCGACGACCTGACCGACCTCAGCTTCGACCACCAGGGCCTGTTCCTCAACGTTACGGGTTCGCTGTAGCCCGTCAGGGGTCCCGGAGTGTCAAAGCACTGGTTTCAACCCGTACAGCAAAAGGGTACTGAACCGTCGTTGTCCCTCGAGAATTTACATAATCTTCGGAGCCGGTTCGTGACTGCAAACATCCGAGGTGTGATGCAAGTCCGCCCTTATGCCAAGTCGATACGCCATAGTAGTGGTTCGGACTTTGCATGTGTCACCGCCTGGAGAGCAGGGATGGCAGAGTTGTACTCAGGAAGAGAGACGTGGCTGTGGACGGCGCGCGCGTAGTGAACGGTATCGTGGAGGAAGTTCCGCGAAACCGGCGCGGAGCATTGCTCGTCACAACCATGGGCGTGCCGGCGCGCGGTACTTTCAAGGTCGCATCGCAATGAAGAAGCTGGTCATCATCTCCGGTGTATTGCTTCTTGGGTTGATCGGGCTGGTTCCGACCGGGAACGCGCTGGCAGCCGAAATCACGTTTGTGTCGGTGGTCGGTTCCTGGCGCGATCCAGTCGATACGATGCCTGGAATCCAGCCGGGCGATCCCGTTATTTCGAATGGTGACCCGATCTCGAGCATGAGCTGGGGCACGACGGCGGGCCCGCAAAGCGGCTACGACTTTATCGCATCGCTTCCCGAGCCATTCGAGTTGCCAGGGCCAATACCCTTCTTCTCTCTCGGCACATTCCAGCATCGGAATTTCCCGATCAGCGATCCTTCCCTGGTCTCGGCTCAGCTGGACGTGGTGCTCGTAATTGCCGTCGACGGCGTACAAATCGCGCCGTTGACATTTACCTTCACGATCGACCACGACGAAACGCCGAACAACCTCGACCCCTGTCCCTACCCAACGCCCGAAGGGGAAGGGTGTACGGACCGCGTGACGATCACAGCATCGCCCGATCCCACGACGTTCAATATCGATGGCGTGGACTACACGCTCGAAATGAGCTTCCTGGACAACGGCAGTCCGGTAGACGAATTCATCACGCGGGAAAGCACCACGGTCAACAGCTCGGGCCTGGTCGGTGAGTTTACCTTGCCGCCCGGACTCACGGCCGCGAAGACGGGTCCGGCGACGATGTATATTGGCGAGTGGGGCGAATTCGTCGTCGCAATCCAGAACGCGAGCGAGGCGGATGCGTACGATGTGACCGTCGTCGACCAGCTGCCGGACGGTCCGACCGGCGGTATGTGCGATACCGTGCCCGAGGTACTCAGCGCGCGGGTGTTTGCCGCGGACGGTGTCACACCGGTTCCGGGCAAGGGTCCCCTGTCCCAGGGGGCGGACTATTCGCTGGTCTACAACAACGTTGCATGTGAGCTCCGGTTCACTACGCGGTCCGCCGCCGCGGTAATCGGTGTGGACGAGCGCTTGATGATCAACTATCGCACGCAGCTCGACACCGATACCCAGGACGGGGCCGGCGACGATGTATATTGGCGAGTGGGGCGAATTCGTCGTCGCAATCCAGAACGCGAGCGAGGCGGATGCGTACGATGTGACCGTAGTCGACCAGCTGCCGGACGGTCCGACCGGCGGTATGTGCGATACCGTGCCCGAGGTACTCGTTCCTGTAGACGACTTCTCCATCGTCGACGAACTCGACGCGCTCAATGCGGACCGGTCGTTTGTGCCAGGAACACTCAACGTCGTAAGCCTGCCGGCCGGTGCGGTCGACAATTCGAATCCGAATGGCGGCGCCGCCGGTACCGGCCTGCTGGATATAGATAACCTGAGCATCGGCGGTCTGGGCGACACCGTTGTTGTCGAGTTCGAGGTGCAGCTTGCCGTGGCAATCCCGAGTGGCACTTACGTGTACAACCAGTCGGACGTCATGTTCGGTGACTACACGGCCGCCCTCAGTGACGATCCTAGCCTCCCTGGTGACGAAGACCCGACGCGTGTGCTGGTCGAGAGCGGACCGCCGGCCGCGCTCGCGAAAGCGACTACTCGAGACACGGT
Source organism: Woeseiaceae bacterium (assembly GCA_037386205.1). Classification (GTDB taxonomy): domain Bacteria; phylum Pseudomonadota; class Gammaproteobacteria; order Steroidobacterales; family Woeseiaceae; genus UBA1847. The sequence continues at coordinate 2,443 of JARRMH010000471.1, forward strand.
GACGATTCACGACACTTTCGCCTACGAGATAACGGTACCGTCGGTTCCTCACTCAGAGCCACTCTACGACGTTCGTATCTTCGATGATCTGAATACGTCGGCTGCTAACCTCCGTTTTCACGACAGCAGGAACATCTCGAGCACGGTTGGCGGGGCAGCGGAAAATACTGGAAACCCGACGAGCCTTGTGCTGGAAAATCTCAATAACGGTTTCGATATTCCGGCTGGTGAACAGCTGGTCATCAGGCTAAGGGTGCGCCTGACGGGGGCATCGACCAACGTGGCCGGCATGACGTTTACCACTACAGCCTATTACACCTTCACCGAGGCCGACGGCGATCCTGCCTCGCAACAAATTGGCGACCCGGGAACGTCGCCTCCGATGACCGTCGTCGAACCTGACCTGGTCATGGCAAAGACCGGTCCGTTGAGAGCCAACGTCGGCGTTCCGCAGACCTTTACACTCGATGTGCAAAATACCGGTGGGTCCCCGGCCTACGCCGTTACCCTGACCGACCTTCTGCC
>JARRMH010000472.1:0-2945 GCA_037386205.1 Woeseiaceae bacterium
GGCGACCCCAGCGTTAGCTGTGCTGAGGATCCGGCCTGCATCAACCGCCTGCACCCTGCGATCCCGATGGTGACGAAAGTCGATCCTGGTGAGCGGATCGTATTCATCGGTCGCGATGCTTTCGACCTGACCCTCGACCCAGACGAGTTCTCCAGCGCAAAGGCCAATCCCCGAGATGGGGTTGGGATTGTCCATGCACTGACGGGGCCTGTCTTTATCAACGGCGCAAAGGCGGGTGATGTGCTGGCAGTGACCATCGAACAAATGGAGCCTGCGGACGTCGGCTGGACGGAAGCAGGCCCATTCGGATTTGCGGGTGATCAGTTCGGGACAGACGGGCGATTCATCGTATGGCGCATCAATGCCGATTATGCGGTCAGCGACGCTTTGCCGGGCGTGCGTATTCCAAACGCCAGTTTTCCCGGAGTCGTGACGACCATGCCCGGAGAGGAATTGCTCGCCGATGTGCTGGCGCGTGAGACAGCGCTGCTCGACTCGGGCGGTGCCGTGATGAATCCCGACCCCGACGAGGCAGCGCCGGCAATGCTATGCGGGGTGGACGGGACGAGCCCGTCGGAGTGCCTGCGAACGATCCCGCCGCGAGAGCACGGCGGCAACATGGATATCCGCTACATTACCACCGGGACTACCGTGTATCTGCCGTGTTTCATCGATGGTTGCGGGCTCGCCGTGGGTGACTTCCATTACGCACAGGGCGACGGAGAGGTGGCAGGGACGGCGATCGAGATGGGCGGCAGGATGACGGTCACCACTCGTATCGTCGAGGATCCGCCGGATCTGGTCCAGGGTAAGGCCAATGATGCGCCCGTTGATCTCGTGTTCGACCGCATCCCCCTCGCCGTCAAAGAAGCGCTTTACGTGGACGCGGCCCGTAGTCTCGGCGCCAGCCCTTTCAGCAGTTTGTGGCGCTACATCTTTCCGAACGTGATCCCGTCACTCGTCGTCATCTTTTCGGTCAACGTTGCCGACGCGATCATGGTGCTGATTTTTCAGGGCACCCCGCAACGCGCCGGCGTCCAAGTCGAACTGCACGACTTTCCAGGCCCGCCGACTGGCGCGAGTAACCGCCGTTTTGACGATGAGGATACACTTCCGGATATGGGTGAAATGGTAATTGTCGCGTATAGGCCCAAAGCTGGTCGAGAAAGCGAATTGCTGGATTTGGTCAGGGATCACGTGCCATTCCTTCGACGCTTGGGCTTGGCGACCGATCGTCCCGCATCGGCTATGAGAAGTAACAACGGCGTAATTGTCGAAGTATTCGAGTGGGAGGACGGTGCCATTACATCGGCGCACGAGAATCCGGAGGTGCAAGCTCTTTGGAAAAGATTCGCAGCTGTCTGCGACTACATTCCACTTTATGAATTGCCCGAAGCAAAGGATATGTTCGCTCAGTTCGATCCGATAAATTTATGAGTAATTCCTTTGTCCGATGGCCGCTATTGGCCGGAAGTCGCCGATTCTTCGGCCAGGAATTAATCCGACGCGGCGATTCAAGGTATCTCGGCAGCTATGGTAATGCGGGGATTGCCAGCGGCGGTTCGTCTACCTAACGCTAAATGTCGGAATGCGCAGAATGACGAAAGCGCCATTGCTTCGCACCGCAGGTGTGTTCAGTGTGCTCGCACTCACGCTGATGCTTCTGGGTACGGCTGTCATCCTCGCGTCCTCAGGCACGGCGGCACAGGACCCGCTAGAGACATTCTCGGACCCCGCAACCTTCACCGCCTTCCTGCAGGCTGCCGACCCGGCATTGCGAACGGCACTGTTCCTGGATGGATTGTTCGCGCTCTCCTATGCCGGGGCGGTTGGTTTCGCGGTGATCGGTTTTCGTGATCGCTGCCCTCCTGCCGCGTGGGCCAGCGGGCTTGGGATCCTCGTCACCATGGTGTTGGATGTATCCGAGAACCTGCTGATGATGGGCTCGCTCGGTCTCGCCGGCGCGGGGCAGGAAATCACCGGCGAACGGATCATGCTGCATGTCTTCGTTTCGGGCATGAAACTGCACCTCGCGGCCTTTTCGCTGGTTGCATTCACGTTCACGCTGCCCGAGCGAGGGCTCGTCACATGGCTTATACGCTGGGGCGGCCGGACGATTATGCCCATCGCCGCGATCCTGTTCGTCACCAACGCTTTCGGCATGAGCGCGAACGCGTCGCTCGGCGTATTCTTCGCCATGACGGGTGGGTTTGTGCTTCAGGCAATCCTGATGTTCCGCGAAGCCAGGAATCAGCCGCAGGCGGACTGAGAAAGACAGACGGAGCCTATGATCGCTCACGCCCGTCCGCTCGTGGCCGATTCCCGGCTGTTTCAGGCTGGATATCCGTGGTCGGAATTGGTCCGCTTTCACCCTCGAAGCGAACGTTTACTTCGAAATCTGACTCTACTCGATATTGAGAAACGTCAATCTGGGGCCTGTGCCGTGCCGTCCTCTGAGGCGACGGCGCCTGCTGCGTCGCTCCCGGCGCAGGAGGACCTCATTCTTGAGTTCATCGATGTAAGCCCGATTGTGCGGTGCGGTTGGTTGTGTCAGGAGTGGTTTACGCCGAATTGGCCGCCAGGGACGAAATTCGGTCTCCCGGGAAGGTTGCCGCCGCCGTTGCCGGGTCAGGATTCGCCTGGGTATTAGAATGCTCATTTCACCTTCCCCCTCTGTGAAATCGACTGCAGTGGCTACGATTCCACGATAGGTGGAAGGCGATCTGAATACCTGACGGTTACGCTACTTCAGCCTCACTTTTCGCCCACAATCGGCACACAGGGGCTATACTGGTTTCAGACCTCTCTGGAATTTTGCGCCAGAGAGCAGAGTCGGCCACCAGAGTCTGAGAATATGGCGGCCATCGCACCGTTCAGCGTCGGGGACTGGACGGTACAGCCGGACCTCGACCGAATTTCTCGCGGGAACGAGTGGGTCCACCTGC
>JARRMH010000473.1:0-2741 GCA_037386205.1 Woeseiaceae bacterium
GAGGCGCCCGGCGGCGGCGGCAGGAGTTTTCAGGACACACGAGCACCGGGGGTGGACGGACGACGCCGGTCTCGCCGGCATCGTTTGTGACCGACTGCGCGAGCGGCGTTTGCAGGTGCCGGAACGGATCACGTTTGCCGGATTCGACCGCGACAGGCCGGTGGTTCAGCGCGTGCGCGCACGCCTGTCCGAACTCGGCTGCACGGTTGCCGATGCGCCCGCGCCGGGGATGGCCCGCAACGTGGCACTGCACGCATTCGAGAGCACGGAGGCGGAACTGCGCGCGGCAGGCGCCTGGGCCCGGGAACGGCTGACAGGCAATTCCGCAGGGCGCATCGGAATCGTGGTCAGCGGTCTCGAACGGGATGCGGAACGCGCGGCCCGACTGGTTCGCGAGGGGCTCATTCCGGGTTACCGGTGGGCGGCGGAATTGCCGGCGGAAGTGCTGAACGTATCCTACGGCCGGCGGCTCTCGAGCTATCCCGCGGTGTCCGTTGCCCTGTTGTGGCTGCGCTGGCTGGCGCGGGACCTGCGGGCCACCGACGTTGCACACCTGCTGCGCTCCCCGCTGTTGGGGCTGGAACCGGTGGCCGGACGGGCGCGGCTCGAACTGCAGGTTCGCGGGCGCGCCGACCGGAACTGGTCCCCCGCAATGCTCACGTCGGCTCTCGAGGGCCAGGAAGAGGCGCCGGATGCGACCGACTGGCTGCAACGCGTTGCCGGACTCTCGCGGGCCCGGCGCTCCCTGCCGGCGACCGGCGCACCCGCGGAGTGGGCCGTCATTTTCGACGAGGCGTTACGGTCGGCGGGCTGGCCGGGACAGGCCGCACTGGACAGCGGCGATTTCCAGCTCGTCAACCGCTGGCGCGATTTGCTCAATGACCTCGCCCGCATGGACCTCGTCAGTCCCCGCATGTCCCTCGACGAGGCCCTGCTGCAGCTCGCGAACATGGCTGCCGACGCCGTCTTCCAGCCGGAATCGGAAATTGCCAGCGTCCACCTGCTCGGACCGCTGGAAGCGTCGGGCCTCGAGTTCGATGCGCTCTGGCTGACCGGCCTGAGCGCATCGAGCTGGCCCCCGCACGGCAATCCGTCGGCGCTGATCTCACGCCGGCTGCAGCAAGAGCGCGGCATGCCGGACGCGGTGCCGGCCGATACCGTGGACTTTGCAGCCAGGCTGCTGTCGCATCTTGCCGGGGCCGCGCCGGAAATCGTGTGCAGCTATTCAGTGCGCGAGGACGACGCGGAGCAGGCTCCCAGCGAACTGCTGGCCGACCTCGGTGCCGTCCCGGCTCCGGCACCGCCGGACCCCGGCTGGTGCGCGGCAGCACAACCGGGCAGCGTACCCATGGAAATTGCCGTCGATGCAGTCCCGCCGATCGCGGCAGAGGAACGCCTCACGGGCGGTGCAACCGTGATTCAACACCAGCTCACCGATCCGATCGCGGCGTTCGCCGGCGGGCGTCTGGCCGTGCGGGCCCTCGACGAACAGGCAAAGGGCCTGCCCGCGCTGCAGCGGGGCAACCTGATTCACGAGGCGCTGTACCGGCTTTACATCGACGGGCCGTCGCGCGATGAGGTGGCGGCCTGGGACGACGTGCCGGTTCGTATCAAACAGGCGGTCGACGGCGCCTTCGCCCGGCACGAACGCAACACGGACCGGGTCTTGCTGGAGCTTCTCGCCATGGAGCGCCGCCGCGTCGCGGGATTGCTGCAGGAGTTCCTCGCGCTCGACATGCAGCGCGAGCCCTTTACCGTCGAGGCGGTCGAACGCAAGCTCGAGTATTCCGACGCAGGCGCAATCGTCGAGCTGCGCATCGATCGTATCGATCGCCTCGCGGATGGATCCATCGGCATCATCGATTACAAGACCGGCGCGGAGAAGAAATTTCTCGACGGGCAGGGCAATCCGCGCGAGATCCAGCTCGTCGTCTATGCGTGCGCCGCCGACGCCCCCGTGGGTTCGCTGGCACTGGCCAACGTCGATTCCCGCATCGTCGGCTTTCACGGCGTCGGCGCCGACTTCGGACGCCAATCGGTGGAGGATGCCCGCGCCCTGAACCTGTTGTCACGATTCACGGAGTTGCGCAATGAGCGATGATGCGCGGCTCCTCGAAGACGACATCGCGGCGCGCGAGGACGCCCTCGATATCACGCGTTCCTTTATCGTGCAGGCGCCTGCCGGATCGGGCAAGACCGAACTCCTGATCCAGCGCTACCTGCGCCTGCTCGCGATCGTTGCCGATCCCGAGGAGATCATTGCGATCACCTTCACCCGCAAGGCAGCGGCGGAAATGCAGTTCCGCGTGCTCGAAGCCCTGCGCAAGGCACGACAGGGCGAGATGCCCGCGCAGCCCCACGAGCAACGCACCTTTGATCTCGCCACGGCCGCGCTCGAGCGTGACCGCGAACGGGGCTGGAACATGCTGGCCAACCCGCGCCGGTTGAAGATCCAGACGCTGGATTCTCTCAACGCCTCGATCGCGCGCTCCCGACCTTTGAGCGAACCGGGCAGCGCCAGCGGTGTGCGGGTCGTCAGCGATGCCGAGCTGACGGCATTGCATCGGCAGGCGGCCATGGCGACGCTCGACTACATCACCACGGCGGGCCCGTTGCACGATGCCGTCAAGGGGGTACTCGAGCACCTCGATAACAACACCTCGATCTACGTCGACTACCTCGCGCACATGTTGTGCACGCGCGACCAGTGGCTGACGTTCACGGGCAGCAGCGACATGACG
>JARRMH010000474.1:0-3784 GCA_037386205.1 Woeseiaceae bacterium
AGTTGCACCGGGTCCATTTCCCCGAGTCCCTTGAACCGGGTTACTGAAACCTTGCCCTTCTTGTTCTCGGCCTCGATGCGGTCGAGGATGCCCTTGCGTTCCCCTTCGTCGAGGGCATAGAAGACTTCCTTGCCGACGTCGATGCGGTACAGCGGTGGCATCGCGACATAGACGTGGCCGGCGAGTATCAGCTCACGGAAGTGGCGCAGGAACAGGGCGCAGAGCAGTGTCGCGATGTGCAGCCCGTCCGAATCGGCGTCCGCGAGGATGCAAACCTTGTGGTAGCGAAGCCCGCTCATGTCGTCGCTGCCCGGATCGACACCGAGTGCGACCGAGATGTCGTGCACCTCCTGCGAGCCGAGAATTTCGTTGGGGTCGACTTCCCAGGTGTTCAGAATTTTGCCCCTGAGCGGCATGATCGCCTGGGTCCTGCGATCACGTGCCTGCTTGGCCGAGCCGCCGGCCGAATCGCCCTCGACCAGGAACAGCTCGCAGAATTGGGGGTCCTGCGATGTGCAGTCGGCGAGCTTGCCGGGCAGCGCCGGCCCGGTAACAACCTTCTTGCGCACGACCTTCTTCGCCGACCTGAGACGCTTCTGGGCCTTGCCGATGGCAAGCTGGGCGATCTGGTCGCCGGTTTCGGGATGCTGGTTGAGCCACAGCGAGAAATTGTCCTTGATGACCCCGGTAACGAACGCGGCCGACTCGCGCGACGAGAGCCGCTCCTTGGTCTGCCCCGAGAACTGCGGGTCTTCGAGCTTCGTGCTGAGCACGAAACTCAGGCCATCCCAGACGTCCTCGGGCGCAATGCTTACGCCCCGCGGCAACAGGTTGCGAAAATCACAAAACTCACGCAGCGCGTTGGTCAGCCCGGTCCGCAGGCCGTTGACGTGCGTGCCGCCCTGCGGGGTCGGTATCAGGTTGACGTAGCTTTCCGTGACGGCAGGTCCGCCGTCGGTCGTCCATACGAGTGCCCAGTCGACGGCCTCGTTGTTGCCGGACACGGCGCCCGAGAACGGTTCGGCCGGCAGGGTCTCCGCGGCGCCGACCGCCTCGAGCAGGTATTCCTCCAGACCGCCCGCGTACTGCCATTCGATCTTTTCCTTCGGCTTCTCGATGGTCAGCGTAACTTTGAGCCCCGGGCAGAGAACCGCCTTGGCGCGCAGCGCATGCTTCAGGGCCTTGACACCGAATTTGGTCGTATCGAAGTACTGCTCATCCGGCCAGAAACGGATCGTCGTGCCGGTATTGGCCTTGCCGACCTTGCCGACCACGTCCAGCTTGCCGCGCTTCTTGCCGCCGGCAAAGCTCATGTTGTATTCCTTGCCGCCGCGCCGGATCCATACTTCGAGATTGCGCGACAACGCGTTGACGACCGAGACACCGACGCCGTGCAGGCCACCGGAGTACTGGTAGTTCTTGTTCGAGAATTTGCCGCCGGCATGCAGCCGCGTCAGGATCAGCTCGACGCCCGGGATCTTTTCCTTCGGGTGGATATCGACCGGCATGCCGCGACCGTCGTCGCTGACTTCCAGCGAGCCGTCGCTGTAGATCTTGACGTCGATCCTCTTGCAGTGCCCTGCCAGCGCTTCGTCGACCGAGTTGTCGACGACCTCGTGCGCGAGGTGGTTCGGCCGCGAGGTATCGGTGTACATCCCCGGCCGACGCCGCACAGGTTCGAGACCGCTGAGGACCTCGATGTCCGCAGCATCGTATCGCTTAGTCATTCAATCCTTCAGCCAGAATTCGGATTGTCGGTTAATTGCCCGGCGGCATTCTAGCCCGAAACCGGCCGACCATGGAAATACGGTGACACCACGGGGACAGTGACCCTAATTGCGCGGCAATTAGGGTCACTGTCCCCGTGGTGTCCCCCTTCCTAATCGAGATCGTTGACGAGTGACTTCCACCCGGTAGTTTTCGTGATCGATGCCGGCGATCAGTGCGGCACCGGATTGCAGCGCTTTGATCTGCTCGGCAGGCAGGTCGAAGCGCAGGAAATGCACGGCCGAGGTCTTCTCCTCGTCCTCGCGATCGAGGTCCTCGTCGGCGATGGCGTAAACACGATCGAAGTCGGCAACATGGACGTAGACCTTGTCCTCGACGCCGATCAGGCGGGTCAGCATGGCCTTGCGTTCCTCGATGTCGGGAAACTCGACCATGAAGGTGGCTTTCCAGTTGTTGCCGTCCGGGATCAGCGGATTGTAGGCCTCGAGTTCCTCGTTGATGCCGTCGGCCTCGAAGATCTTCTCGATGCGCAGCATCTCCTGGACCTGGTACTGCATGGTGAGCCGGTCCTCGAAATACAAAGCGGCGTTAGTGCCGAGATCGAGTCGCCGGTTCTTCTTGTGTTCCAGCACTTTCTCACGAAAGGCCGGCCGGGCCTCGGCGTACTGCTCGAGGCTGTACAGGTCATCGCGCGTCAGTTTCTGTGTCATATGCCGTATGCCTTCCTCAACAGACTCATCGGATTATTGGCTTCGTGGCCGTCGACGTCCTGCACGATCTGTTCGGCCGCCATCGGGCAATCGCTCGTAAAATGATCGGACCCGGCCTTCTTCAGCCGGTTTACGACCGGGCGTGCAATTTTCTTCGCTACGTCGTGGAACTCTTTTTTGACGGCGTAGGTGCCGTCGTGCCCGGAGCAGCGCTCGATGACTTCGACCTCCGTGTCCGGAACCAGCTGCAACGCGTCCCGCGTCTTGAGGCCGATATTCTGCACGCGCAGGTGGCACGGCACCTGGTAGGTAACCTTGCCGAGCGACGCCTTGAAGTTCGTTTTCAGCTCGCCTTCTTTATGACGCAGCATCAGGTACTCGAACGGATCGAACATCGCATCGCGCACCTTGATGACATCCGCATCGTCGGGGAACATCAGTGGCAGTTCCTGCTTGAACATCAGCGTGCATGACGGGATCGGCGTGACGATATCCCAGCCTTCGTCCACGAGCTTCACGAGCGCGGGGATGTTCTGTTCCTTGGCCCGGGTAACGGCTTCGAAATCACCGAGTTCGAGCTTGGGCATGCCGCAGCATACCTCTTTCGTCGCCATCGTCACGGCGATGTCGTTGTGCTCGAACACCGCGACGAGGTCCTCGTCGACACCGGGATGGTTGCGGTTGCAGTAACAGGTCGTGAACAGGGCCACCTTGCCGTTCGTGCGACCCGCCTGCTTCGCGTTGCTGGCTTGCGACCCGACCAGGCGTGACAGGCGCTTGCGCGCCGTCTTCGAGTGGTACTCCGGGATCGGTGCGTTCGGATGCACGCCCAGGGTCGACTCCAGCAGCTTGCGCCCCGACTTGCTGCGATTCACGGCGTTGACGGCGTTGACGACGACCGGGATGCCGGCGAGCTTGCCGACCCGGTCGGTGGCCGTCAGGATCTTTTCCCGGGCCGTGGCGCCCTGCTTCCTGAAGCGCGCCGCCTTGGCTCGCAGCATCAGGTGCGGGAAATCGACATTCCATTCGTGCGGCGGAACGTACGGGCACTTGGTCATGTAGCACATGTCACACAGGTAACAGTGATCCACGACCTGCCAGTAATCCTTCTTCGCCACGCCATCGACTTCCATCGTGTCCGACTCGTCGACGAGATCGAACAACACGGGGAAGGAATTGCAGAGATTGAAACAGCGACGACAGCCGTGACAGATGTCGAATACGCGTTCGAGTTCCTCGAACAGGGACGTGTCGTCGTAGAATTCGTCAGACCGCCAGTCGAGCGGGTGACGTGTGGGAGCCTCGAGGCTGCCTTCTCGTTGGGACATCGGGGTGCGGCCGGGCCT
>JARRMH010000474.1:3811-5061 GCA_037386205.1 Woeseiaceae bacterium
GTCGAGCGTGTCCAGTGCTTTCTGGATACGATTCGCATGGGAGCGCTCGGCCTTGGCCAGCGTCTCGAACCAGTCTGCAATCTCGTCAAAGCCCTCGTCACGTGCCGTCTTGGCCATGCCCGGGTACATGTCGGTGTACTCATGCGTTTCACCGGCGATTGCAGCAGCCAGGTTTTCGGCAGTGCCGCCCATCGGCAGGCCCGTTGCCGGGTCACCGGTCTCCTCGAGATACTCGAGATGACCGTGCGCGTGGCCGGTCTCGCCTTCGGCCGTGGAACGGAATACGGCGGCTACGTCGTTGTAGCCTTCCACGTCGGCCTTCGCGGCGAAATACAGGTACCGGCGATTGGCTTGCGATTCACCGGAAAATGCTTCCTTGAGATTGCCTTCTGTTTTGCTGCCTTTGAGTGACATTTGTTTTCCTCTCGCGTGGGCTTGAATCGTCAATTTAGAATGATTCCAAAGAGCATTTACTGTATTGCGCGGCCTGGCGTCTGTCAATTGTGGCTACTACGACCCCGAAACGCCGCGCGGCGTTGATTGTTGCCGCGCCCGGCTGTACGTTATCGCAGCACTGGACAGGAGCCGCACACGTGACCGCGACCAAGAAGTTCAACCTGGAAAAATCATTGGCCGAGCTCGAGGTCAGAACGCCCTCAAGGAAGCCGAGCAAAAAGTCGAGATCCTGTTGAAGAGCGCGGGCGGCGAAGACCTCGAAGACTTCGAGGTTGATGAGGACTGACGACCCGTCAGGTTCCCAGTAAAGCCAGCAGGGCTGTCACGGTCGACTCGACGCCGGTCGTTACTGACGGTTCCGGCGCGACCTTGAACAGCGGCGAATGGTGGCTGGGCACTGGCTCGCCGCCGGCCGCCTGGCGCTCGAAATCCTGCAACGGCGTGCCGCCGACCTGCCAGTAAACCGAACGGATGTCCGGATCGACCGTGAAGAACGGGAAATCCTCGGCACCCATGCCTTTGGTCGGATTGTAGACCACCCTGTCCTCACCCAGCTTGTCGATCCACGCCGCGCGCAACTGTCGTGCCAGCTCCGTATCGTTGACTGTCGGGGGCACGCTCTCGTCGGACACGATGACCTCGGGCAGCTTGTCGTCGGGCAGTCCGGCCACGCGCCCCATGTTCTCGGCAATGCGCCGGATCCCGTCGAGCAGTATCTGCCGCGTTTCCTCGCTCGTGTTGCGCACCGTCAGTTGCAGGTGGGCGCGGTCAGAAATGATGTTGTGCTTGGTACC
>JARRMH010000475.1:0-2728 GCA_037386205.1 Woeseiaceae bacterium
GCATGCTGACCAATCTCGAGAACCAGCTGCGGGAGCAGGGCGCGAGCGAAAAGCTCGATTAAGTTCTGGAGGAAATACCGCGGGTGCGCAAGGATCTCGGCATGCTGCCGCTCGTCACGCCCACCTCGCAGATCGTCGGTACCCAGGCTGTCATCAACGTCCTCTCGGGCGAACGCTACAAATCGATTACGAAGGACACGGCCGGGATTCTCAAGGGCGAGTACGGCGCGACGCCGACCGACGTGGATGCCGAACTGCAGAAAAAGGTGCTCGACGGCGCCGAACCCGTGACCTGCAGGCCCGCCGACGTGCTGGAACCGGAACTCGAGCACCAGACCCGCGAACTGACCCGTATCGCTGGCGAGAAGGGCATTCGTCTGGCCGACGAGGTCGTCGACGATGTCCTCACCTATGCGTTGTTCCCGCAGATCGGGCTGACGTTCCTCGAGAACCGCGACAATCCCGACGCATTCGAGCCGCCGCCATGGGAAGAGCAGGAACCCGAGCCGGCACCGGCAGCTTCACCGACGAGTACGGGCGGCGCCGGCGTCTATTCGGTGCGGGTCAACGGCAAGGAGTTCACGGTCGAGGTTGCCGAGAGCGGCCAGCTATCCGTCGGAGCGCCCTCGGGCGCGGACGATGTCGCGGCACAAACCGCTCCTGCGGGCAACGGTGAGCCCGTCAAGGCATCCCTTGCCGGCAATATCTTCAAGGTCCACGTACAGAAGGGTGACAAGGTGCAGGCGGGCGATCCCCTGCTCATCGTCGAGGCTATGAAGATGGAAACCACCGTGCCGGCGGCGTACCGGCGGCGCAGCCGGGAACGATCACGGAGGTGTTCGTCGCCGAGGGTGACAAGGTGTCGGTCGGCGATTCGCTGGTGGCAATCGGCTAGCGCTGCATGGAATACGTTGCGCGCATCTGGACCGAATCCGGTCTGTACCAGGTTACGGTCGGGCAGGCAATCATGCTGGCGGTCTGCCTGTTGCTGTTGTACCTCGGTATCGTGAAGAAATTCGAGCCGCTGCTGCTCGTTACGATCGGGTTCGGCGGGCTGCTCAGCAATATTCCGAATGCCGGCATCGCCGAGCCCGGTGGACTACTGTATTACGCTTATGAAGTCGGGATCAGTACCGGTGCCTTTCCCCTCATCATCTTCATGGGGGTTGGAGCACTAACCGACTTCGGGCCCCTGCTCGCCAATCCGCGCACGCTGTTCCTCGGCGCTGCTGCACAGTTCGGTATCTTCGCCACGCTGCTTGGGGCGCTGGGGCTGACCGAGCTCGGCTGGATGGACTTTTCCCTCCGCGAGGCGGCTGCCATCGGCATCATCGGCGGCGCCGACGGACCGACGGCGATCTATGTTGCCGGGCAGCTTGCGCCGAACCTGCTCGGGGCCATCGCAGTTGCCGCCTATTCGTACATGGCCCTCGTGCCACTGATACAGCCGCCGATCATGCGTGCACTGACCACCGAAAAGGAACGCCAGATCGAGATGCGGCAGCTGCGCGAGGTCTCGAAGATCGAACGCGTTCTTTTCCCGTTGTTGTTGTTGTTGCTCGTGGGACTGTTGCTTCCGGCGGCGGCGCCGCTGCTCGGCATGCTCGCGTTCGGCAACCTCATGCGCGAGTGCGGCGTGGTCGAACGTCTCTCGGACACGACGCAGAATGCGTTGATCAACATCGTCACGATCTTCCTCGGGCTTGCCGTCGGGTCGAAGTTGAGTGCGGACAAGTTCCTGGTCATCGATACGCTCGGAATTCTCGTGCTCGGCATGGTCGCCTTCGCGATCGGCACGGCGAGCGGCGTGCTCATGGGCAAGCTCATGAATCGTCTTTCGTCGCAGCCCATCAATCCGCTGATCGGCGCGTCGGGCGTATCCGCGGTGCCGATGGCCGCGCGTGTAGCCAACAGGGTGGGGCTCGAGGCGAATCCTCACAACATCCTGCTGATGCACGCGATGGGACCGAATGTGGCCGGTGTCATCGGGTCGGCCGTGGCCGCCGGCATCATGATCATGTTCACGTCGTAGCCAGGACAGTACGTTGCAGTCACTCTCGATCATTATTCCAGCGAAGAACGAAGCCGGTGCTATCGGTGATGTGGTGAAGGGCGCGAGGTCGTCTTACCCGGATGCGGAAATCATCATCGTCGACGACGGCTCGACCGATACGACCGCGGAGATCGCCGAGGAGGCGGGAGCCAGGGTGGTCCGGCACCCGGAAAGCCTCGGCAACGGAGCAGCAGTCAAGTCAGGCGCGCGTGCCGCGACCGGCGAGATCATCGCGTTAATGGACGGAGACGGGCAGCACGACGCGTCCGAGTTCGCGAGCCTGCTGGCGAAACTCGATGACGGTTTCGAGATGGTGATCGGGGCGCGTGATTCGGGCTCGCACGCCAATGTCGGTCGCCTGTACGCAAATGGTATCTACAACGTCATCGCGTCCTGGCTGACCGGGCGCCGCATCCCGGATCTGACCTCCGGATTCCGCGTCGCCAAAGCGACGCTGTTCAAGCAGTTCCTGTACCTGTTGCCGAACGGGTTCTCCTACCCGACGACGATCACGATGGCGTTCCTGCGCTCGGGCTATCCCATCTCCTTTGAATCGATCCCGGTCAAAGAGCGCATCGGCAAGAGTCATATCCGGCCGATACGCGACGGCATCCGGTTCATGGTGATTATCTTCAAGATTGCGACACTCTATGCACCGTTGAAGATCTTCCTTCC
>JARRMH010000476.1:0-3735 GCA_037386205.1 Woeseiaceae bacterium
TCGTCAACCTTCGTGACGATGGTGGAGGTGACGGGTTCAACGAGTCTCGAAGAGATAGTGCTGAAGACCATCCGGCCGCTGCCGAGTCCTATCTCTCGGTCGCCGTGCTCCCTTTTGAGGACCAGAGTGCGACCAGCGATCAGCAATTCATGGCCGACGGCTTTGTTGAGGAGATCTCGAATGCGTTGATGCGTTCGCCGGACTTCGACGTCATCGATTGGAATTCCGTGTATCTTGCGACCCGGACGCCTGCGGACTACCGGTCACTCAGCGAGCGCCTCGATAGCCGGTATCTGCTGGCTGGGTCGGTTGCATTGAGTGGCGACCCCCTGCGTATCACGGCCAGGCTGATGGATGGAGAAACGGGAAATCGGCTTTGGGGTGATTCCTTTAGTCGGACAATCAATTCCAGCAATCTTTTAGACGTCCAGGGCGCCATCGCACATGAAATTGCATCTCGCGCGGCAGAAGCTGTCGGTGTCCGTGAGCCGACCAGGTTCAGCCAAAACCGTTTACCTGCGAATGCTCTATCGACAGAAGCACAGGCGTCGTTCCTTCGGGGCATGTATCACCTCCGGCAGATGCAGGTAATGAACGAGCTTCCCGAAGGCGTTTTTGAAAAGGCGAGAGCAAATCTGGAAAACGCTATTGTCGAGGCGCCGGAATATGCAGATGCCTATTTTGCCCTCGGCACTGCCTATTCCTTCCATGTCACACGTCACCCTTTTGATGACGAGGATTGGGAGGCGCTGTTCGACAGGGCAAGCTATTACCTCGAACGGGCGATTGAGTTGGACCCCAACCACGCCAGGGCATACGCCATGCGCGCGTTCGTCCGCCACCGCTGGCGCCTGGATTTCGACGGCGCGGCAGAAGACTACCAGCGTGCCATGTCACTTGGTGTTGGTGGCGATGTGCACTGGGGGCTGGCGATGTTTCTCAGTAACACGGGTCAATTCGAAGAATCCGTTCATCATTACACTGAGGCTTTACGCCTGGACCCGCTCAATTACGGCATAATGACGCAGCGGGCTCACACAATGGCCTGCGCCGGACAATTCGAAGAGAGCATTGCGCAATGGGAACAACTTTACTCGGACTTGCCTGAGATGGAGGTGGCTCGAGGTGCGCTCGTAGCTCTATACGCGCTGACCGGGCAATTGGAAAAAAGTGCGCAAATGATGGATAGCGGTCCCGACTCTGAGCCCAACGTATACTCAAAGATGTTGCTGTTGGCCAAGTCTGGTCGAAAGGATGAAGCGGAAGAGCTCATAGAGACCGTGACCAGTAGAGAGAATTTTGATGTCTTTCCGGTCGCCGGGACCCTCGTCGAACTCGGGGAGAAGCAGAGGGCTCTTGACTATCTGGAGGCCGCTGTAAAGTCAGACCCAAAGTCAATGCTGGGCATTCAATGGTGGTATCAGCCACTTGCAGACGAACCGCGATTTCAACGGCTACTCGATGAAATCGGATTTCCGTCCTGGGCACGGGTGCCTCAATGAATTTCAAACGTCACATTTTTGCCGAGAGCGAGCAGTCGCCTGGATGACAATCGATGTTGGCAGCATTCAGGTTGGACTTTCACTCCAATGGAATCTGTTATCGTTCGCTATTCTCGGGTCGACGTCGAATCCCGAATTTCGGCGCCGTTATCTTCGGTGCCAAATCGTTCGAAGTTGGAGCTTGCCAGCGGAGACGTGCTCGAAGTTAGCTGGAAAGTATTTAATTCACACGGGCGATCCCCAGTACACGGCTATTATCGTTAGTTTGCTGCCGGCAATCGCATTCGGATTGTGGTTGGCAGCATTCAGGTTGGACTTTCATTCCAATGGAATCTGTTATCGTTCGCTATTCTCGGGTCGACGTCGAATCTTGTACAGTGAAATAGTTGTCGAATCCCGAATTTCGGCGCCGTTATCTTCGGTGCCAAATCGTTCGAAGTTGGAGCTTGCCAGCGGAGACGTGCTCGAAGTTAGCTGGAAAGTATTTGCTGTTTGAGCTCGGCGACTCGTTCCGGATCGATTCGATGTGCAACTCCTTTTGCCATTCGCGCCAGACGAAGTGCGCGAACAATTCGGTACTTGGCGATATTTGGGAATTCATACTGGCGAAGTTAGGTGCAAGTTCCTGGAAACGAGCTGCAGGATCTGTGGTATGAATTTGCGGGAATCAGCTGATTGAGTGGGAGTGTCGCCCCTGCAATTGCTAGTATCGACGTTCCAGAACGAGAATAAGACACGGGCAAGACCATGACTGACAATAATATCGACGACCGCATCTACGACCTGTACGACGAGTATTGCCACGGGCGCATCGATCGCCGGCAGTTTTTCGAGCGCGCCGCGGCGGTCACCGTGACCGGCGTCGCGATGGCGAATGCGCTGCTGCCGAACTACGCTGACGCGCAGGAAGTGCTGTTCACCGACGATCGCATCAAGGCGACCTGGGTCGACTACCCGTCGCCGGGCGGCAATTCCGGCGAGATGCGCGGCTACCTCGTGCAGCCAGCGAGTGAAGGACCGTTCCCCGCTGTCATCGTGATGCACGAGAACCGCGGGCTCAATCCGTACATCAGGGACGTTGCACGCCGCGCGGCGGTCGAGGGATTCCTGGCACTCGCGCCCGACGGTCTTGCCCCGATCGGCGGATACCCCGGCAATGACGACGAAGGCCGGACCATGCAGCGGTCGCTGGATCACTCGAAGCTGCTGCAGGACATGGTCAATAGTGCGCGCTTCGTTCGCAATCACGAACTGTCGACGGGCAAGCTCGGCGCGACCGGCTTTTGCTGGGGCGGCGGTGCCACGAATTTTCTCGCCACCGAAATGGGCGAAGAACTGGACGCCGGTGCTCCGTTCTACGGGCGGGCCGCCGCTACGGAAAAGGTCGGCGACATCGCGGCTGCTCTGTTGGTGCACTACGCCGAAGACGATCCCCGCGTTAACGCAATGCGTGAAGAGTTCGAGGCGGCGTTACAGAAGCACGGTGTTAATTACGAGATGCATACCTACCCGGGAACGCGGCACGGCTTCCACAACTATTCTACGCCGCGCTACAACCCGGAAGCGGCCAGGCTTGCGTGGGAGCGCACGATCGAATTCTTTCGGACGCACCTCGACCAGTCCGGCTGATATCTAGTCGTTCGTACCCCGGACGATATACCCGCCAGACTTTTCGTCCAGTTCCAGTTCGAGTTGGCCGCGTTTCGCGGCCTCTTCGAGGAGGTCGCTGAACGAACTGAAGCCGTAAGCCGATTCGTTGAACCCGGGTTTGCGCCGTTTCAGGGTCTGCTTGATCATCGAGCCCCAGAGTTTGGAACGATCGCCTCGTTCCGCGTACAGGGCCTCGGTCGTTTCAAGAACGAGGTCGATGGCCTTCTGGGCCGGATCGGTCTTCTGCTGCGCCGACTTTTTGCGTGTTTTCTTCGATTTTTTCTTGGTCGACTTCTTCGAGCTGCCTGACGTCGAACCGGACTGCGGCACGATATCGTCGTAGAAGATAAACTCGTCACAATTGCTGATGAGCAGGTCCGACGTCGACTGCCTGACACCGACGCCGATCACCATCTTGGCGTTTTCGCGCAGCTTGCTGACGAGCGGCGAGAAGTCCGAGTCACCCGAGATGATGACGAACGTGTCGATGTGCTCCTTGGTGTAGCACAGGTCGAGCGCATCGACGACCATGCGAATGTCGGCAGAATTCTTGCCCGACAGCTTGACATGAGGGATCTCGATC
>JARRMH010000477.1:0-5135 GCA_037386205.1 Woeseiaceae bacterium
CACCCGTCACAAGTGTTGCCTTGTCTGCCACAGAGAATAGATTGTTCATCGCGCCATGCCTCATGTTCTGGATGGAATGCTGCCCAAACCGGTAGCGGGCATTTGCGGATTATGGCAGATCAATACGGTGCGCGCTTGGCAGTTCAGCCAGTATATGAGGCATGGCGCGATGAACAATCTATTCTCTGTGGCAGACAAGGCAACACTTGTGACGGGTGGCACCTCCGGTATCGGCAGGGCGGTGGCCAGCCATTTTGTGAGTCAGGGTGCGAAGGTCGCCATCTCGGGGCGTCGCGAGAGTGGCGCCGGGATCGCGACTGAAATCGGTGCCCGGTTTATCCAGGCGGACGTTTCCAGCCTGGAGTCAAACAAACAGATGATACAGAGCGCGCATGAATTGCTGGGTAAACTCGATGTTCTGATATTGAACGCCGGTGTCGGGCCGCTGGAAAAAACGATTGAAGCCCTCTCGGTTGAGGAGATGCGCGATAGTTTTGCGCTCAATTTTGATGCCGTGTTTGCGGGCATCCATCATAGTATTCCCTATCTCAATGAAGGCGCGTCTATTATTGTCACGTCTTCTGCTGCCGCACTGACGACGGCACCTACTTACGGCGCCTACAGCCCCGCAAAAGCGGCTTGCCTGATGCTCGCGCGCACCGCGGCGACAGAGTTCGGCGGGCGCTTTCGCGTGAACTGTGTATTGCCGGGCCCGTTCGCTACCGAAATGCTGACGCCGGACGACCACGAGTACAGATGGCGAAGACGCTATCGCCGATCGGTCGCCTGCGCGCTGCGGAGGAAATCGTTGGTGCGTATCAGTTTCTGGCCTCCGAGGCCAGTTGTTGTACCACCGGGACATTCATTGCCTGCGACGACGGTCTTTCCGCTGGCACCAGCATGAATGCACTGATGGCTATTTCTCAGGCGCATTGACCTGACACGGTCACCACAGAGGATGATAATCATGCCAGTCACACATTTCGCTTCCCCGGGAGCGGCCAGAACCAACAAGATCGTCTCTGCAGAAGATGCCGTACGCCTTATTCATGACGGGGATACGGTGGCCACGGGTGGCTTCGCCGGAGTAGGTTTTGCGGAAGAAATCGCGGTGACCATCGAGCAGGCCTTCCTCGAGAGTCGCTCGGATGATCCCGGCTCCGGAACCCCGCGAGACCTCACCCTGGTATTTGCGGCCGGCCAGGGCGATTTCGCCACCCGCGGACTCAACCACCTCTCCCACCCGGGACTGGTGGCAAGGGCTATCGGTGGCCACTTCGGCGCCACGCCGAAACTCGCCCGGATGGCGGTCGCCGGGGAGATGGAGGCGTATAACCTGCCGCAGGGCGTCATTTCCCACCTGTTTCGCGACATCGCGGCGGGGAAACCAGGCCACCTGTCACGGGTAGGACTGGGAACCTTTGTCGACCCCCGCTTCGGCGGTGGCAAAGTGAACGAGCGAACGCAGGCGGACCTGGTGGAGTTGTTGTCGCTGGGGGATGAGGAATACCTGTTCTACAAAGCGTTTCCGATCAATGTGGCCATTCTGAGGGGAACGACCGCTGACCCCGAGGGCAATATCCTACAGTGGCTCGAGAGTGGCACAGACTGGCGTGAGTGGCGTTTCGCTGCGACTTGTGCCGCTGGCTTGAGGGGAACGACCGCTGACCCCGAGGGTAACATCACCATGGAGCGGGAGGCGCTGACCCTGGACGGGCTGGCCATGGCGACGGCGGCCCGCAACAGCGGCGGTATCGTCATCGTCCAGGTCGAGCGTATCGCGGCGTCCGGCACGCTGAACCCCAGGCAGGTAAAAATTCCGGGAGTGCTGGTCGACTGCGTCGTGGTTGCCCGCCCCGAGTACCATCAACAGACATACCAGTACGCCTACAATCCGGCCTATGCAGCGGAAGTCCGCATCCCGCTCGACGACACGGAGGTCATGCCCTTGTCCGTGCGCAAGGTCATCGCCCGGCGAGCCGCCATGGAACTGCGCCCCAACGCTGTCGTCAACCTCGGCATTGGTATGCCGGAGGGAGTCGCCAGTGTCGCCAGCGAGGAGAAAATGTCGGACCAGATGACGCTGACAGCCGAGCCGGGCGTCATCGGCGGCGTCCCCGCGGGTGGCCTGAACTTTGGTGCGGCGGTCAACCCCCAGGCCGTCATAGACCAGGCAAACCAGTTTGATTTCTACGACGGTGGTGGACTGGATGTTGCTTTCCTGGGGCTGGCGCAGGCCGACAGCGCGGGAAATCTCAATGTCTCGCGTTTCGGGCCAAGGATGGCGGGCGCTGGCGGGTTTATCAACATCAGCCAGAATGCCAAAAAGCTGGTCTTCGTCGGCACTTTCTGCGCTGGCGACCTGGATATTGTCGTCGACGACGGGCAACTTCATATCAGGAAGGACGGCGAGCACGTGAAATTCGTCGAGGAGGTGGACCAACGCACCTTCTCGGGCCCCCTCGCGGCCAAAGCGGGCAAGGAGGTCCTCTATGTCACGGAGCGTTGCGTACTGAAGCTCACCAGCGAGGGGCTGGCAGTGACGGAAATAGCCCCGGGGGTCGATCTGCAGCGCGATATTCTCGACAGGATGGCCTTCCGGCCGATCGTCGGCGAACCGCAGGTGATGGATGCCCGGATCTTCCAGCCCGAGCCGATGGGCTTGCGAGACGATCTCCTGCGCCTGCCGATCGAGCAGCGGTTCCACTACGAGGCGAGCAGCAACACCCTGTTCCTGAACTTCGAGGACCTGGAGGTCACATCGGCCGCATCGATCAAGGAGTATACCGATCGCATCCGCGCCATCTGCGAGCCACTTGGCCACAAGGTGTACGCGGTCGTCAACTATGACGGCTTTCGTATCGACCAGTCCCTCGAGGACGCCTATCTTGAGGCGGTCAGGGAGATGACCACCCGCTACTACCACGACGTCACGCGGTTCACCACCAATGCATTTGAGAAGGCAAAACTGGGCCAGACACTCGAGCGCGCGGGGATCGTTCCCCATCTTTTCGACACCGAGGGCGAGGCGACAGGGGCCGTGCAGCCGCGAAAGGAAGATTAGGTCCTCGCCCCTGGCCGGCTGCTTCCTGTTGGAAACAAACGGCAGGCAGCCGGTGTCGCTGGAACCGCGTGGCCATGACCGGCCCGATAAAGTCCGGAAAAGGAGAATAACCTGATGAACGACCAGATGAACACATCGAGCCCTACAGGAGACGGATTTGACTATGACTGGCTGGTGATTGGCTCCGGCTTCGGGGGCAGTGTATCGGCACTGCGCCTGGCTGAGAAAGGGTATCGCGTGGCAGTCCTCGAGGCCGGGCGCCGATACCGGGACGAGGATCTGCCCCGGACCGGCTGGAACCTGAGAAGCTTCACGTGGATGCTGCGCGGCATTCTCAAGATCACGCCCTTCAAGGACGTCCTGATCAGTGGCGGCGTCGGCGTCGGTGGCGGCAGTCTCGTCTATGCCAACACGCTCTACCGCGCCGCGCCCGAGTTCTATCAGAATCCGCAGTGGGTGGAAATGGGCGACTGGGAGGCCAGATTGGCACCGCACTACGACACCGCAGAAAAAATGCTCGGCGTACAGACCGTGCCCCGCGGCAGTGTGGGGCAGGAGTTTCTCAAGGACGTGGGGCGCCACTTCGGTGTCGAGGACACCTTCATGCGCACTCCCTGCGGGGTGTTTTTCGGAGAGGCCGGGGTCACGGTGCCCGACCCCTACTTTGGCGGGGAGGGTCCTGATCGCACCGGCTGCGAATTCTGCGGCGAGTGCATGCTCGGCTGTCACCGTGGCGCCAAGAATACACTCGAGAAAAACTACCTGTGGTTTGCCGAGAAGCGAGGCGCATATATTTTGCCGGAGCGCGAGGTTTTCGACATCCAGCCGCTGGACGCTGCCGATGGTAGCGGGGGCTACCGGGTGCGGACAAGGCGACCGGGCGCCTGGATCAACAAGCGCCATCGCGAATTCAGGGCGAGAGGTGTCGTGCTCTCGGCAGGCGCGCTGGGGACCAACACGCTATTGGCGAACTGTAAACTCAACGGCTCACTGCCACTTATCAGCGACCAGTTGGGCAAGCTGGTACGTACCAACAGTGAGTCCATCCTGGCAGTGACCATGCCGCGGGGAACCAAAAACATCTGGAACGACGTGATGATCAGTTCCAGCATTCATCCCCGCCCGGATACCCATATCGAATTCAACACATTCGGACGCAGGCTGGACGCGATGTCCTTCCTCTACACCGTCATGGTCGGTGAGGGCACGCGATTCACCCGGCCGCTGAAATGGCTGGGCACGATCTTGCGTCACCCCGTGAAGTTCCTCAAGACGGTCTGGCCGTTCGGCTGGTCAGAACACAGTGTCATCTTCCTGGTGATGCAGACCCTGGACAACGCCATATCGTTTACTCACAAGCGGAGCCTCACGGGAAGGATAAAACTGAGAACGCAGCAGGATCCTGAAAAACCCAACCCCACGTTCATCCCTGTCGCCAACGAGGCCGCGGAGGTCCTGGCACAGAAGACAGGCGGTGTGGCCCAGAGCATGATTCTCGAGGCGTGGGCCAACATTCCGACCACCGCTCACATCCTTGGCGGCGCGGTGGTTGCACCCGACGCGAAGCGGGGGGTGGTCGACGGTAGTGGACGGGTCTTCGGCTATGAAAACCTGCTTATCTGCGATGGCTCGACCATGCCGGCGAATCCCGGCGTTAACCCTTCGCTGACCATCACCGCAATGTGCTTGCATGTAATGAGTACAATACCATCGATGGAATACGAATTTACGGGTACTCGAGATCGGGGAGATCGGGTCACTGCCCCACGCTCCCACATCACATCCGTTGGTTGAACGGCTGATTGGTAGCATACGGAGAGAGCCAGTGGATCAGGCCTTCTTCTGGACGGCGACTGACTTGGACAAAACGCTTTGGAGCTATGAGCGCTATTTCAACCTGAATTTCATCACCTCGGTCACCCTCTCTCACAACGGCGTGTTCCTTGACAATCTGGGTATTTACCAGTATTTACCGTTTCCTGAATTTATCTGTTCCGCCATTTGTTGCAGAGGTTGTTTTTGTGGCGAAAGGTTTGAAAATCTGCCTCCCCCCTTCATTTTATGCTTGCTG
>JARRMH010000478.1:0-4168 GCA_037386205.1 Woeseiaceae bacterium
CGCCTTGAGCCGATCAATATCGCCCGTCGCCTCCTTGACGCCGAAGATGTTCCCGTGGATCGCCAGCCGCGCAACCGTCTCCGGCAGCATGTCCGCAACTGTCCTGCCCGGCACGTTGTACATCAGCAACGGCTTGTTGGTGGCATCAGCAAGGGCACTGTAATGCCGGTAGATTCCTTCCTGCGTCGGCTTGTTGTAGTAAGGCACAACGGCCATGTAGGCCGCGATGCCGGGGTCGGCAACGGCCCGCGACAGGTCGATCGATTGCGCCGTCGAATTCGAGCCTGTGCCTGCGATCACCGGAATTCGCCCTGCGGCGATCTCGACACAGCGGCCGATCAGCTCGATATGCTCCGCGCGCTCGAGCGTTGGCGATTCACCGGTCGTGCCCGCCACCACAAGTCCACTGGAGCCCTGCTCGACATGAAATTCGACCAGGCGCTTGAGACTCGTGTAATCGACCCGATTATTGCCATCAAACGGCGTTACGAGCGCGACCAGGCTGCCTTGGAACACAATAGTTACTCGCCACGAATGAGGCGGCGATGTTACTGTTCATGTCCGGTGCTGGCAAGGGTTTGCCGGCGGTCGTCAAATACCCAGAGAAATTCTAGTTAGATGTCGCAACTTATTGTTATTTCAGCAGTTGGAACTGACCGGACCGGCGTCGTCCAGGATCTGACGAAGGTTATTCTCGCCTGCGGCGGCAATATCGAGGAAAGCCGCATGACGACGCTCGGGTCGGAATTCGCCATGTTGTTGCTGGTCTCCGGCAACTGGCACACCCTGAGCCGCCTCGAACAGGGACTCGACAAATTGAGCGAGAAAAGCGATCTGGCGGTCGCTATCCGCCAGACCGACGCGAAGCCCGTCGAGGAAGACCGGATGCCCTATGCCGTGGATGTCATCGCGCTCGACCAGCAGGGTATCGTCTTCAACCTGGCCAACTTCTTTGCAAGTCGTGATATCGAAATTGCCGACGTTGCGACCCGGAGTTATGCGGCCGCCCACACGGGGGCGCCGATGTTCGCCGTGCAGATGTCGGTGAACGTGCCTTCCTCGATACACGTTTCACAACTGCGGGAAGAGTTTCTCGATCTCTGCGATCGCCTGAACCTCGACGCGATAATCGAACCGGTCAAGGGCTGAGGGCCCGACCAATAGCAACTGGAGAACGACATTGAGTGGACCACGAATGAACCGGGTTGTTGGTGATTTTACTGCCGACGCCACCGGCGATAAGAAGATTCGCCTCAAGGACCTGCGGGGCAAGAACGTCGTGATCTATTTCTACCCGAAGGACAGCACGCCGGGCTGCACGACCGAAGGCCGCGACTTCAGCGCCCTGCACAACAAGTTCAAGCGGGCTGACACCGTCATCCTCGGCGTATCACGAGACAGCCTCGCCTCGCACGAGAAATTCAAGGCAAAGCAGGAATTTCCCTTTGAACTTATTTCCGATCCGGACGAAAAGCTGTGCAGGAAATTCGACGTAATCCATGAGAAGACGCTCTACGGGCGCAAACACATGGGCGTCGTGCGCAGCACGTTCCTGATCGATGCGGACGGCAAGCTTCGCCAGGAATGGCGCAACGTCAAGGTCAAGGGCCATGCCGAAGAAGTGCTCGAGGCCGCCAGGGCCCTGTAAATACCGGGAACGTGGCCGATTCCACGCAGTCCGATTCAAGTACGCGGCATAATTGAACCTGGTAATGACCACAGGAATCGTCAAACGCATATTTCTCGCAGGCATTCTCGGCGCCCTGGTGTTCGTTGCGGGTGCCGGAGCCGACGAGATTCGCCTGCCCGACCTGGGCAGCCCCGCGGATGCGATTCTGAACAATACGGAAGAGGCCCGCATCGGCCGTGCGATCATGCGCGATATTCGCAACAGCGGGCAGGTCGTCGAGGACCCGCTGGTAACCGAGTATCTGACTGCGATCGGCAGCCGCAGTGCCGCCCAGACCAATGAGGGCGAGCACTCGTTTACCGATCATCATGGCTGCGGCCGGCGGCAGCGGCGAAGCGGTCCAGGGGGCGATGGCCGTCGCCCAGGGTACGGCACTGCAACAGCAGATCAACTTCACGCGCGCCAACGAATACGAAGCCGATCGTGTCGGTATCGCGGCACTCGCGGATGCCGGATTTGATCCCTACGGCATGGCCTCGTTCTTTGACATCCTCGGTCGCCAGCAGACCGCGGCCCCCGATATGCGTGCACCGGAATTCCTGCGCACCCATCCGGTCACCACCGCGCGTGTCGCAGAGGCCCGTAACCGCGCACGCGAATACCCTCAGATCCGCAGCAGCGACTCGACGAGCTACGGCATCGCCCGGACGCGCACCATCGTCGCGCGCTTCGACACACCGGAGCAGGCTGTCGACTACTTCGAGAGCCAAAATCACGACAACGCAAGCAACATCGATCGTTACGGGCGCGCTGTTGCGTACCAGCGCGCCGGCCGGTATTTCGATGCGTTGCCGATATTTGAGGATCTGCTCGAGAACGACAAGTCCGTCATCGCCTACCACATCGGGCTCGGCCAGACCCTGGTCGCGCTGGACCAGTGGAGCGACGCGGTCGACGTCTTCGAACGCGCCCTGAAACTGTTCCCGCGGAACGTGCCGCTGGTTATCGAGTACGGCGAGCGCTTGCTGGAACTCAAGCAGCCGCAAAAGGCACACGCACTGTTGCTGGACCTGTTGAATACGGTACCGCCAACGCCCGCGCAGGTGCGCCTGATCGCCCGCGCCGCCAGCCAGGCGGGCGAAGAAGCCGAAGCCTATTACTATCTCTCCGAATACCGCCTCATGATCGGCGACCTGGCGGGCGGCATCGGCTACCTGCAACAGGCCTTGCGCCTGCCGGACCTGCAGGAAATCCAGCGCGCCCGCTTCCAGGCGCGCATCAACTTCATACGCGAATTCATGAGTGAGGAGCAATTGAGGCACATGCAGTCATCGCGCCCCGTGGGCCTCGCCTCCTCGCAATGACACGGAGCGTCGCCGTCCTTCTCGCCAGCCTGGCCGCGACCGGTTGCGTCGCTGTGCCAGCCGAGCAGCGTGTCGAATACGACCCGTGGGAAAGCGCGAATCGCGGTCTCTATCGATTCAATGATGCCCTCGACCGGGTCACCACGAAGCCCATAGCCAAAGGCTACAAGAAGATCGTCCCCGGCCCCGTTCGCCAGGGCGTGACCAATTTCGGCCACAACCTGATGACACCGAGCTCGGCACTCAACAATTTCCTGCAAGGCAAGCCAGGTGACGGAGTCGATGAGCTGTTTCGGTTCCTGATCAACAGTACCGCCGGCATCGGCGGCATCTTCGACGTCGCCGCTAACAATGGGCTCGAACCGAAGACCGAAGACTTCGGCCAGACGGCGGCGGTATGGGGCGTCCCGGACGGGCCTTTCGTGATGCTGCCGCTGCGGGGACCGCGCACATTACGTGACGCCATCTTCATGCCGCTGGATTTCCTGTTGGATCCGCTGTCAGCGAGGATCCTTACGTCACGCTCCGTGAATCGTACCTGCAGAATCGGGAATTCGAGGTTTATGACGGCAACCCGCCGGTCGAAGAAGACGAGTTCTTCGACGAATTCTTCGACGAGGAAGACGACTACTAGCCGTCCGCCTTCAGGCCTCTTCCGGCGCGTCGATGAAACCGGACCAGCGCTCGCCACGCTCGAGGAGCCCCTCGACCTCGGTCGTCCGCGCGATCGCACGGATCTTGTCCGGAATGCCGACAAAGCGAATCTCACGCACGCTGTGATTCGCCCACGTTACCCACTCGAGCATCAGTGCAAGACCGGCCGAATCGCTGTCGGTCACCCCCGACAGATCGATTTCGAGCTGCGTGTGATCCTCGAACGGATCCTCACTCTTGCGGAGGATCTTCTCGGCCGTATCGAACGTCATTTCGCCTTTGACAGCGAAGCGGCCGTCGCCGAGATCCTCCAGCGAAAAATCACTCATCGGCGGTTGCGCCAGCCTCGCTCTCGAGGCGCTCGATGACAGCGTCGAGACTCGAGCCCTTGATCTCCGAATCGAGTTCCGCACGAAAATTGCGGACGTAGGAGACACCTTCGATGACGACGTTGAAAACGAGCCAGCCTGCCTTGCGACGCACGAGCTCATAATCGACCGAGACCTTGCTGCCGTCATCC
>JARRMH010000479.1:0-3630 GCA_037386205.1 Woeseiaceae bacterium
GGTCCATCACCGCGTCGGCGTTGCCGTGGATCTTCAGGGCGAAGACCACGCCGTCCAGCACCACCGAAGGGCCGTCGACCGTGAGCGTCTTGACCCGGGAAGCCGGGCACTGGTTCGCGGCCGGGACAGTGGCATTCGTCAGCGTCGTACTCGAACTCGGGGGCGACGCAACCAGAAACCTGCTGGCCTGGGATCGCGAACTGCTCGCCGCCGGCGAACTCTGGCGTCTCGTGTCAGCGCATTTCGTCCACCTCGGCTGGTCCCATCTCGGTCTCAACGTCGCCGGTCTTGCACTGACGACCTGGCTCGTCGGAAGCGCTTACGACGCCGGGCGCTGGCTCGTAATCGCTCTCGCCAGCATGGCCGCGATCGACGCAGGGTTCTGGTTGCTCGATACCGGGCTGGACTGGTACGTCGGCCTGTCGGGACTGCTGCACGGATTGCTTGCCGCCGGGCTGTTCGCCGGCATCCGGCGACGGGACCGGGAGGCGGGCGTACTGGCTGTGCTGGTGCTTGCGAAACTCGCCTGGGAGCAGTTGGCCGGCCCATTGCCCGGATCCGCGGCAACGGCTGGCGGCAATGTCATTGTGAATGCCCACCTGTACGGCGCCGCCGGCGGCCTGTTGGCGGCCGCGCTGCTCCAGCGTAGAGTCCGGCCGGCCGCGTCGCTATAATGCGCCGCACGCCAATACGACTTCCAGACGGCAAGGACATTCAATGAGCCAGGTTTTTGACGCACACGCCCTCGAAGGCGAAATTGCGCTGGTCACGGGCGCTTCCCGTGGCATCGGGGCCGCGATCGCGGCCGCGCTTGCCGCCGCCGGCGCACGGGTCGTCGGCACGGCCACGAGCCAGGGCGGCGCGGACCGGGTCTCCGCAGCACTCGATGACAAGGGCAGGGGGATTGTTCTCGATGTCGCGGACGCCGAATCGGTGGCGAACGCCATCAAGGATATTCAGGGCAACGAGGGCGCTCCGACCATCCTCGTGAACAACGCCGGTATTACGCGCGACAACCTGCTCATGCGCATGAAGCAGGAAGAATGGGATGATGTCATCGCGGCCAACCTGACGGGCGTATACGGCGTCTCCAAAGCCTGCCTGCGCGGCATGATGAAAGCCCGGAAAGGACGCATCATCAACATTGCCTCGGTCGTCGGCATCATGGGTAACCCGGGGCAGGCGAATTACGCAGCGTCGAAAGCCGGCATGATCGGCTTTTCGAAATCACTGGCGAGGGAAGTCGGCTCGCGGGGCATCACCGTCAACGTCGTCGCCCCCGGTTTCATCGATACCGACATGACCCGCGACATGCCCGAACAGAGCCGCGATGCAATGCTCACGCAGGTCCCGCTGGGCCGCCTCGGCGACGGCGCGGATATCGCACATGCGGTCGTGTTTCTGGCGTCTCCTGCCGGGGCCTACATAACGGGCGAGACCCTGCACGTCAACGGCGGGATGGTGATGGACTAATAGCTGTAGATTGGACGATTCGATTGACTTACAATGGCTCCCCACGCCCGGAGGGGGCCTTGCGAAATCAAGGACTTACACCACTCCGGGCCGTTTTTTTAGGCGCAGCGTCGTACGGCGATGTGCGTGAATCAGTGACTTCCCAGGAGAAGCAACCACTATGAGCAGTATTGAAGAACAGGTGAAGAGCATTGTTGCCGAGCAACTTGGCGTCAAAGAAGACGAAGTGACGAACGATGCATCTTTTGTCGATGATCTGGGCGCGGACTCGCTCGACACGGTCGAGCTGGTGATGGCACTCGAAGAGGAATTCGAAACCGAGATTCCGGACGAGGAAGCCGAAAAAATCACGACGGTCCAGCAGGCCATCGACTTCGTAACCGCTCGCCAGAGCGACGATTGAACGGTCGGGCGTGGCACGGATTTGCCGCGCCCTTTTTCTCCGGTTCCGACGGCAGCACGGCTGCCAATTCCCCACGGAATGACTAATTGACTATGCGGCGCGTCGTAATCAACGTTCGCGACGGCAATTCCGGCATCGAGCTCGTAACAGAATTCGATACGAGCAGTTATCCGACACGTATTGCGGGCCTCACCAGGGGGTTCGACGTCGACGCTTACCTCGCAAAGAAAGACCAGCGAAAGAACGACCCCTTCATCCATTACTGCGTCGGTGCGACGGTCGAGGCCTTGCGGGACTCGGGACTCGAGATCACCGAGGACAACGGCCACCGTATCGGTGTGGCCCTGGGTGCCGGCATCGGCGGCATCAAGACGATCGAAGACAATCACGACAAGCTGCTGCAGGGCGGCGTCCGCAAAGTGTCGCCGTTTTTCATCCCGGGCAGCATCATCAACATGGCGTCGGGTCAGGTGAGCATCATGGAACACATCACCGGGCCGAACATTTCGATCGTTACGGCCTGCGCCACGTCGACTCACTGCATCGGGCTTGCGGCCCGCAGCATCGAGCACGGCGATGCCGATGTGATGCTGGCCGGCGGTGGCGAGCACAGCACGACACCGCTGGCAATGGCGGGCTTCTGTGCCGCGCGCGCAATGTCGACGCGCAATGACGAACCGGCTGCGGCAAGCCGCCCGTACGACATCGATCGTGACGGTTTTGTCATGAGCAATGGCGCCGGCACGGTCGTCCTCGAGGAATACGAACACGCGAAGGCTCGCGGTGCGACGATTTACGGCGAGCTGATCGGGTTCGGTATGAGTTCCGACGCCTACCACATTACGTTGCCGCTGGCGGACGGCGAGGGCGCACGCAAATGCATGGCGGCGGCCATTGCGGATGCCGGTCTCGATCCGTCGGACATGGACTACATCAATACGCAC
The DNA here is from genome assembly GCA_037386205.1 of Woeseiaceae bacterium. Lineage (GTDB taxonomy): Bacteria > Pseudomonadota > Gammaproteobacteria > Steroidobacterales > Woeseiaceae > UBA1847. The sequence continues at coordinate 2,821 of JARRMH010000479.1, forward strand.
GGTACGTCGACCCCGGCCGGTGACGTGGGCGAGACCAACGGCATCAAGGCGGCCTTCGGCGACCACGCGAAGAAAGTCATGATCAGCTCGACCAAGTCGACGACCGGACACCTGCTGGGCGCCGCCGGCGTGGTCGAGGCCATCTTCTGCGTGCAGGCAATGCAGCACAAGGTCGTCCCACCGACGATCAACATCGACAACCAGGACCCCGAATGCGACCTCGATTACACGGCGAACGAGGCGCGCGACGCGAACATCCGGACCGTGCTGTCGAACTCCTTCGGATTCGGCGGAACCAACGCCAGCCTTGTATTGCGCGCACTCGACTGATCCCTCCCGCGAGGTGATGCGCCACCCGGCCGCTCATGGTATCTATGAGCGCTGCCCATGAAGAAAATCGTCCTCGCTATTGCTGCTCTGGTTATCGTGCTCGGCGCTGTCGCCGGCTTCGTGGCATGGGAAGTCGAGCGCTTCCTGTCCACGCCGGTTACGGTAGCGGAAGAGGGGACGTCGTTCGAGATTCAGTCCGGCAGCGCGTTTTCGTCCGTGGCCCGCGCACTCGCCGACGCGGGCATCATCGACAACGATTTCTGGTATCGCCTGTATGCCCGGTTCAGCGGGCATGCAATCAACGTGCAGGCGGGCGAATACCTGATCACGGCCGGCACCACGCCGCGCGAGTTGCTCGAGCAGTTCACCAGTGGCGCCGTGAGGCTCTATTCCTTCACGATCGTCGAAGGGTGGAATCATCGCGAGCTGCTCGCGGCGCTGCAGGCGCACGAGGCCATCGAAGCATCCATGACGGAAGCG
>JARRMH010000480.1:0-2988 GCA_037386205.1 Woeseiaceae bacterium
CGAAGTTGAAAAAATCTCTTTAAAAATCTTTTTTGTGATACTGTATAAATCCAACACAGATTCTATAAAAAATACAATAACTATCCTTTCTCGCTGACCGATTCCATTTCCCTGGCCAGCAAGGGTGCCGAGGTCCGGCGGCTGTTTGCCGAATATCAGACCGCCAATCCGCGGGTCGAAGCGGTTATCGGGGCGGCGCGCCAGGCCGGCATCGACGTCCAGGCGGCCAATCGCGCCCGGTTGACCCAGATCAGCGGCGAATCGCGGCACCAGGGCGTCGTCGCCGAGGTTCGCCGCAGCACGGTCCTCGACGAAGCCGGACTTCGCTCGCTCGTGGAGGCACAGCTCGAAGCCGGTGCCCCGTTGTTGTTGCTGCTGCTTGACGGGGTCCAGGATCCTCATAATCTCGGGGCCTGCATGCGAACGGCCGATGCGGCGGGCGTCGATGCGGTCATCACTGCCCGGCGGGGTTCGGCCGGTCTCGGACCGACGGTCAGCCAGGTCGCGGCCGGAGCGGCCGAGCATCTGCCATTCGTCGCGGTCAGCAATCTCGGCAAAACGCTCGACTGGCTCGGGCAATATGGAATCTGTCGCGTCGGCACGAGCGACCGGGCGAGTGAGAGTATTTTCGATGCCGAGATCGAGGGTCCGGTGGCGCTGGTTATGGGGCGCGAGCACACGGGCCTGTCGCAGGCCACGACGGCGCGATGCGACCGGCTCGTGAACCTGCCGATGCACGGTGTCGTGTCGAGCCTGAATGTGTCCGTTGCGACCGGCATCTGCCTGTTTGAACTCCTGCGGCGCCGGGCCTGAGAATCCTTGCAAATCCGCCATTTATGGCTTGCACGGGCACCGAAAGCTGGGTAGGATGCGCCTCCCCGTCGAAAAGGTCGGGCGAAACCTCTTGCTGCACCGGGATTGCCGGGCAGCTGTGATCCTCCGGAATGAGCCGGGCGATCTCATCCATAAGGGAAGACAATGAGACATTACGAAATCGTGTTCCTGGTCCATCCGGACCAGAGCGAACAGGTTCCTGCCATGGTCGAGAAGTACCACGGCATGGTGACCGAGGCGGGCGGTCAGGTGCATCGCTCCGAGGACTGGGGTCGTCGCCAGCTGGCACACCCGATCAACAAGGTCCACAAGGCCCATTACGCGCTGCTCAACGTCGAGTGCCCGCTCGATGTCGTCAACGAGATCAAGAGCGCTTTCAAATTCAACGACGCGGTCCTGCGCCACCTGGTGCTGACCAAGGGGCGCAGCAACGCCGCGAGGCCAAGGCGGCTGCCGAAGCCAGGCAGCGGGCCGAGGAAGAGCAGGCGGACAGGAAGGCCGCAGACGAGTCTGCTTCGGATCAGGCCGAGGCGGAGGATGACTCTGCCAAGGAAGCCAGGGATCAGGCCGAGGCGGAGGATGACTCTGCCGAGGAAGCCAGGGACGAGGCCGAGGCGGAGGATGACTCTGCCAAGGAAGCCACGGATGAGGCGCCGGCAGAAGAAGCCGCCGCCAAGAGCGCCTGAGGAGACGAGTCATGAGTCGCTATTCACGCAGACGGAAATACTGCCGTTTCACGGCCGAAGGCATCAAGGAGATCGATTACAAGGATCTCAACCTGCTCAAGGGTTACGTGACGGAAACCGGAAAGATCGTGCCCAGCCGCATTACGGGCACGAATTCGAACTACCAGCGGCAGCTGGCTACGGCGGTCAAGCGCGCGCGTTACCTTGCCTTGCTGCCGTATACCGACCGGCACTGACGACCGGCGGAGAGGGTCCCGTGCAGGCGTTTGCCGCGTGGCTGGTTGCCAGGCCGCACTTTGCCATTCTGGGACTTGCCGTAACGCTGCTGGGTCCTGCTCCGCAGCTGACGAGTGGTGTAATACTCGTGCTGCTGGTGCTGGCGCAGGGCGTTCGGCAGGCAGTGATCGAAGCGCTGGCTGCGGCGGCGCTACTGGTCGTCGTGGCAGCGATTTTCGGCGCCCCGACGACTTCGATCGTGACATTGATGGCGGGAACCTGGTTGCCCCTGCTGTTGCTGACACTGTTGTTGATCAGCGTACGGTCACTGGCGCTGACCTTGCAGGTTTCCGTGATCGCGGCGGTTGTGGCGATGCTGGCATTCTACGTCGTCGTGCCGGATCCGGTTGCTTTCTGGCAACCGTATCTGACCTCGATGGCGGAGGTCGCACGCCAGAGCGGCCTGGAGCTGAACACGGAGTTGGTCGACGCCGAAATCATGACCGTGTCGGCGACGCTCGCGTTCTGGTTGCTGTACGTAACGGGGTTGCTGCTCGGTTACGCGTTGTACTCGAAGCTCCCGGGTGAAAGCGGCAGGTACGGCCGGTTTCGCGACTTGAGCTTCGGGCGGGTGATTGCGTCTATGGTGGCGGTGGCCTCGTTGCTGGCCGTCCTGGTGGACGTGGCCTGGTTGCAAAACGTGGCGTTCGTGCTGTTCGTCGCGTTCTGGCTCCAGGGGCTCGCCCTGGTGCATTGGGCGCATGCGCAACAACTGCTGCCCCTTGGGGCGGTCGTTGCGGTTTATGTCCTGCTGCCACTGTTGCAGGTTTTGCTGGTGACGGTGCTCGGGATTCTGGGATACATGGACGCCTGGTTCGATTTCAGGCGTCGCAGGAAAAAAGCGTAAGGGTTCGAAATATGAACGTTATTCTGTTGGAAGCTGTAGAAAACCTCGGATCGATCGGCGACCTGGTCAAGGTCAAGCCGGGATACGGTCGGAACTTCCTGTTGCCTCAGGGCAAGGCGGCGCTCGCGACCCGCGAGAACATGCGCGAGATCGAGAAGCGCCGCGAGGAGCTCGAGAAGGCGGCGGCCGAAGAGCTGGCCAAGGCACGCGAGCGTGCCAAGGCGTTCGAGAATCTCGAGGTCGTGATCCACGCCAATGCCGGATCGGAAGGCAAGTTGTTCGGTTCCGTGCAGCCACTCGACATCGTCGAGGCGCTGGAAGCCGTCCAGGTCGAGGCCGAGCGTT
>JARRMH010000481.1:0-4610 GCA_037386205.1 Woeseiaceae bacterium
CCCAGGAGAACGCCGGCTGGTGGCTTCAGGCAAGCCTCATCCTGTTCCTCGTCTCCCGCTTCGTCATGACCTGGCTGCTCGGGATCATCAGGCCAACGCGACTTCTGTTCATCATGGCTCTCTTCGGTGTGTTTTGCTGCCTGACTGCCATGTTCATGCTCAATATCGTCGGGCTCGTGGCTGTCGTGGCAATTTCAGCATCCCTGTCGCTGATGTTTCCGACGATCTACGGCGTGGCGCTGGAGGGTGTGGGCGATGATGCAAAGTTTGGCGCTGCCGGTCTCGTCATGGCAATCCTCGGGGGCGCGCTTGCGCCGCTGGCGCATGGAGCCATCATGGACAGGGTGGGAGCGGCAATGGGGTTTATCGTTCCGGCTGTCTGTCTCGCCCTCGTTGCGGCCTACGCCCTCTACGATATGACGCATGCGCGCCCTGCTCCGGCTAGCGACAGGGTACTGGAGGAATAATGCGGACAGGCGACACAACAGCGACTCGAACAACAAGATGGCATTGGCCTGGTAGCGTTCTTGCCATCGCCATTCTTGTCGTGCTCACGGCATGCTCTGGCGGTGAAGAGAGAGTGACCATCGGCCTTATCACCAAGCAGGAAGCAAATCCCTATTGGGTGACCCTGCGTGAGGTTGCAGAGGATGTCGCCGGTGACAACGCCGTCAATCTGCTCGTGGCGACAGGCAGAAGCGATGTCGACGTGGCCAGTCAGCAGGTGGCGCTGCAGGAGATGATCGCCAGGGGTGCGCGTGGTATCCTCATCGCGCCTGCCGATTCCACTGCGCTCGTGCCGGCTATTGATGCGGCCCGCAAGCAGGGCGTTTATGTGATCGCCGTAGACACTCCAGTCGAACCTGTGGATGCCGTGGACGCTTACTATGCCACCGATAACGAGGCCGCCGGCCGGCTCGTCGGGGAGTATGCAGCAGCCAAGGCAGCCGAACTGGGACTTGTCCCGAGGATTGCGATGCTTAATCTGGCACCCGGTATCAGCTCCGGTGAGGCGCGGCACCGGGGGTTCCTCGCCGGCTTCGGTATCGTGCAAGACGAGGCTGCGCTCGTTGCGATGGCCGACACCGAGGGCAACCATGAGCTGGGGGAGGCCCGCATGGCCGAGATTCTTGCCCGCCATCCGGACGTCAATATCATCTATACCGTCAACGAGCCGGCGGCGCTCGGTGCACTCGCCGCCCTCAAGGCTGCGAAGGTCGATTTGAAACGGACCATCCTCGTCTCCATCGATGGCGGTTGTCAGGCGATCAAAAATGCTGTGCGCCCGGGCGATATCGATGCGACGGCGATGCAGTTCCCGGAAAACATGGCGCGGCAAGGTGTTCTCGCGCTTGCCAGGGCCGCCCGGGGTGGCGAGCCACCTTCGGGGTACCTCAACACCGGCGTGGAGCTCGTCACCGGTGATCCGGCGCCGGGCGTAGAGTCCAGGAACGTTGCGTACGGCGTGCGCAACTGCTGGGGCGGCTGATCGCCCGGTGATCGGTCAAGGGCGTAACACATTAAAACCTACAGCACGTCTTTTAGTGGTTTTACCGGCGGGCCATTCTCGCCGGCCAAATAGGGAGTAACTGCCGCTGTAGACCTTGACCGCGGTGCCCCGGGGCCCGCGATCGTGAAGCCAGGCACATTACCAGCCGGCGGCGAGGTGTAGACAGCGTACAACCGATCGAGGACCGTTCTTTGGTCCCGCACAACGGGAAAGTGCCATGAACAGGACGCTGCTCAAAATGCAATCAGCAAGATAAGGGTTTCGATTTCTTCGGTTACTACAATGCCATTATTGCGAGCAATGTCTCCGGCGGCCGGCATTCGGGAAAGGACGCAGCAGGCGATCTTTACACCGGCGTGAAGGCCGATCTGGGCAAAGCCCTGGCCTGGAACGGCTGGACCTTCGAGCTCAGCGGTATCGACCGGCACGGCCACAGCATCGATGTATGAGAAAGGAATCATAGACGATTCCGTGACGGAAAGTCCCCTCGGGTTCGGAGACGGGAAAGCGCTGGTGGCGCTGTGCCGTAAGACCGCCCTCAAAGAGGGTTTCGGGGCTGACCTTGCCCTTGGGAGCATGCGTTTCGCAGAAAAGTATCACCACCCGGAGCTGGCCATCGTATCCAAGGGGCAGGAATTCGCCGGCTATGATCCCCGCGGCGAGAAGGGGATGGGACTGGCCTACGCCACTTCAAATATCGGCGCCAGTCATATGCGCGGGGATCCGGCGTATATTGAATTACTTGGTGTTCCGAAGCTTATTGATCCGCTTGGACTTGAAAACAAGGCACGGCTGGTAAAAGACTGGCAGGACGTTTTTGCCGTGTTTGACTCCGCGGGGGTGTGCGTCTTTTTTTCCGTCAGGAACTTGGTGACCCCTACAGAAGATATCAGACCGGACGGGTTGCTGCGCCTCCTCAACGCCGCCACCGGAGCGGAATATGACTTGGAGGAACTGGTGCGGGCAGGAGAACGCATTGTCAACGCAGAACGTCTTTTCATCAACGGAGCCGGTTTCAGCGCGGAGGATGATACGCTGCCGGTGAGAATCCTGAAAGAGCCGCTGCCCGATGGGCCGGCCAAGGGAGAAATGTGTGAACTTGACCGAATGCTTCCGGAATATTATGAGCTTCGCGGCTGGGATGCCGAGGGTCATCCCACTGCGCACACGGTGCATGAGCTGGGCTTGAAACTCCCGGCTGCCCCCCTCGAGTAAGGAAGAGCTTGAACGTGAGCCCGGAGAGTCTGGCGTTCACCTATGGTTTGAGTTCCGCTATGGCGTGGGGTGCCGGAGATTTTACCGGCGGTTTCGCCACAAAACGGAACAGCGTCTTTTCGGTCATTCTGGTTTCACAGTTCTTCGGGGGCGTTTTCCTTTCCTTGCTGGCGCTGGCATTTGGCGAGCGGATGCCCGGCTATTCCTCTTTTTTCCTGGGCGGACTGGCAGGCTTCTGTGGTGTGCTGGGGTTGGTTGCGCTGTATACGGGGCTTGCCCGAGGACGCATGGGGATTGTGGCTCCCTTGTCAGCGGTGGTCACTGCCGCCCTGCCGGTAGCTGTTGCCCTGGGCACTGAAGTCCTTCCCTCCACATCCCAGCTGGTGGGTTTTGGAACCGCATTCATTTCTATCTGGTTTCTTTCCTATTCGTTCTCCGGTCCCCACATTCGTCCGGCAGAGCTCTTCTTCCCGATCCTTGCGGGAATGGGGTTTGGACTCTTCTTCATCTTCATTGACCGGGCAATCGATGGATCCGTGCTGTGGCCCCTGGTTGGAGCAAGGATAGTATCCGTCTCGCTTATGATCATTTTTCTGTTGATCAAACGGCCGCCTCTGTTTTCGACGAAGGGCGAGGTTGCTTTGATGATTGTTGCGGGGATTCTTGACGCTTCGGGAAACGCTTTTTTTGCCTTGGCGACCAAACTGGGAAGGCTGGATATCTCGGCCATCCTCTCTTCATTCTACCCCGCGGGGACTGTTTTGCTTGCATGGCTTCTCTTGAAGGAGCGCTTGCAATGGACGCAGTGGATCGGAGTGTTTATTGCCCTTCTGTCCCTGGGCCTTATTGCGGTGTGATAAGAAACGTGGCGTTTTGAAGAAGTACTGAAGGAAAGGCCCTTGAGGCCCAGCATCATCAGTCCCGGGTAAACAAGGTACCGGAAAGCAGAGAAGAAGACGAGCCACGAAGGTGAAAGTGCGGGAAAGGACCCTGCGCTCACCGTTGTGGCTTTTTTGTTTTTTGGCAGCCGTAAAAGAGGAAGAGAGAAGGTATGCACATATCTGAAGGGGTTCTTTCAGCGCCGGTCCTGATCACCGGTGCAATGGCTGCGGCTGTCGGTGTCGGGGTCGGCATACGGAAGTTGGACTATGAACGGATCCCGCAGGTTGCGGTGCTTTCCTCCGCTTTTTTTGTGGCGTCGCTGGTGCATGTGCCCATCGGGTTTTCGAGTGTCCATCTCATTCTGAACGGGTTGCTGGGGTTGTTGCTCGGGTGGATGGCCTTTCCGGCCATTTTGATTGCCCTCTTTCTCCAGGCGGTGCTTTTTCAGTTCGGAGGCATCACGACCCTCGGGGTAAATACGGTGGTCATGGCACTCCCCGCGGTGGTTTGCTCCCTCGTTTTCAGGTCGGGCGTCATGAAGGGAGAGGGAAAGAAAAGCATGATCTTTTCATTTCTTTGCGGGGCGCTGGCGGTATTTCTCGCGGGGGTTCTGGTGGCCACCGCATTGATGAGCACGGGAAAGGCCTTTTTCCCTGCTGCCAAACTGATTGTCGTCGCGCACCTTCCCGTCATGGCGATTGAGGGAATCATCACCATGCTCTGTGTGCGATTTCTCAAGAAAGTAAAGCCTGAAGTGTTGGAGGTATCCCATGGCTGCTAGGAGGCTGTCGGAAAACGCCCATCTGCTGCGTTATCCTCATTCCGAGTCACTGCGGCGTACTTTTCTGTACGCCTCATTCTTCGGGATTTCGAATGCCTTGCACCTGATCATTTTTCGCCAGCATCGAAGTTGCCTGCTGCTCCGACAGGCTGCTCGGAGCGTGCGGAATGGAGAAAAAAGTGCTTATGTTACAGGGTCACGGGTGCTGGCGATTGTTGGTCT
>JARRMH010000482.1:0-4185 GCA_037386205.1 Woeseiaceae bacterium
GCATCTGCCCCATTGGGTCGAGCCATTGGGTGAACAGGGCAACGAGATAGGCCGTGTGCAAAGCCAGCACGAGCATGCTGAACACGTCCTCCCAATAGAAGGCTGGCGCGAACAGGTACCGGCCGAACACGTCGTGCTCCCAGATCGAGCCCGTGATCATGATGGCGTAGAGGGCCAGAGTTTTAACGACGATTGAGATCGTCGCGATCTCGTAGCCCGCGCCCGTCACCAGGTAGCGGATGACCAGGCCGAGGCTCACGAGAAACACAAGGAACTGCAGCGGCGCGAGGATGCCCTGAACCAAAGTCCAGGGAGAAGCGTCCCGGCGCCGGCGTTCGTTGTCGGTATAGAGGAACTTAGCCTGTGTGCCCCGTGACTCGGGCATCGCGTCTTCCCCTCGATTTCTGCCGCGCGCTCCTGCGCGCAGACCTTGAGAGAAAGACTATGAGCCACCCCCGCCGACTGTCAACTAAATTGGACGTAAATTTCTGTTTACATCCGCTTCTAATCGGGTTCCAATAGGGGCGTCCGAATGTCGCAATGAAGACCTTAGACCCAAACAACCTCAACGCCGAATCGAATTTGGCAACGGGTTGGTGTGAATAGAAAAAAGGCTGTTCCAGAGTACGACGTCGACCACTGGAGTGGCTTCCCGGGGGGGTGGAAATGGCAAACATGAGGGCATTCGCGGAATTGCGTGGCGACTGGGCCGGTTGCGGCCCGGAGAGCTTTGATTGCACGACAATCGAGCCGTTTTTAAAGACCATCAGCGAGGCGCCAGTAGAAAAACGTAGAAGGCTTTTGGTCGAAACGGTGGAAAAGTCAGTTATTCCTAGATTGTCTCTGTCTTATTCGGCTGAAAACGCTCAAAGCGTCAGAAGAGCCCGCATCGGTAGCAACGATATAAATGAATTCGTACGCATTCTTATTGATAGAGATATAACAGCCGACCATAAGTTTTTAGAAAAAATGGAACAGGTCGGCGTTGGGATCGAAGAAATATTTCTGGAGCTTATGACGCCGGCGGCCCGGGTTCTTGGAGAGCTTTGGGAGGAGGACGTTTGCGACTTTACAGACGTAACGATCGCCCTGGTAAGGCTCCACCAGCTCCTGCACCACTATGGCGCTGTTTTCGATTTCCAGGGAATTCCTCAATCCAATGGCCGCTCGGCATTGCTGGTAGCGGCGCCCGGAGACCAGCACACCTTCGGCGTATTCATCTTGCAAGAGTTTTTCCGCCGAGCCGGCTGGCACACGAACGGCGGTGCGGTGGCCACTGAAGAGGATCTAATACGCCTGGCAGCATCAGATCGCTTCGACGTCGTCGGAGTTTCGGCCAGCAATGAGCTGGCGGTAGAAGAATTCGCAGCGGTTATCCGCGCCCTTCGTGATGTCGCAGAATGTCAGGACATGCTCGTGATGGTGGGTGGACGGTTTTTTCTCGACCATCCCAACTGCGTCAAAGAAGTCGGAGCCGATGCGAGCGCCCAGGACGGCAGGCGGGCCGTTCTTGGGGTTTCGAGCTTGCTTGACGCAAAGCCGTTAAGGTAAGAGTTCGCTGCAAGCAAGGAATTCAATTTTCAAAAGGTCCCGCCGTGGTGTTTGCTCGAGAAGCAGGAAAAGTGTTCCGGGCCCCCAAGAAAACGCTCGGTGATTTGGACGCCGTTCATGCGGCCGAACTAATCGCTGCCACGGCTGACGTCGCCCTGATACTTGACGGCAAGGGCGTCATTCGCGACGTATCGCTTGGTGACGAAGCTCTTGCGAACGAAGGCTTTGAGTCCTGGGTTGGAAAGCCTTGGGTCGACACCGTCACAATTGAAAGCCGGCCCAAAATCGAGCAGATGCTGCGCGGGGTCGGAGAAAAGCAGCCCTCGCGGTGGCGACAGATCAATCATCCAACAAAGAACGGCGCCGACATCCCATTGCGCTATATGGTGCTGCGCGAAACCCGTTATCGCCTGCTTTTCCAAATCGCGTCTCAGCCCGTGGTGATCGTAGATGCCAACGCCATGAAAATTGTGGAAGCCAATCCGGCTGCTGGCGAACTCCTGAACAAGTCGACCAAACGCCTGGCCGGCCGCGCGTTTCTCGATCTCTTCGATTCGGACAGCGCCAAGGCTGTGCAGGCGCATCTGGCGCAAGTGCGGGCCACCGGCCGTGGCGACGAGGTAACGGCCAAAATGCAGAATGGGAAAGTCGAGACGACGGTCGGAGCTTCGATGTTTCGGCAAGACGCGTCTGCGCACTTTCTGATTCGGCTGGCGCCGGTCGAGGCAGGAGACGCCGCGCCGAAGGTTGGCTCGAAGCTTCTCCGGGTGGTGGAAAATCTGCCAGATGGATTTGTTGTCACCGATGTGGACCGCCGTATCGTGACTGCGAACCCCGCCTTTCTCGATCTGGCAGAACTGACGAGCGAAGAGCAAGCGCGCGGAGAACTGATCGACCGCTGGATCGGCCGGCCCGGCGTCGACGTCGACACACTCGTCACCAATATGCGCGAGCATGGATCGGTCCGGAATTTCCAGACGATCCTGCGCGGGCAGTACGGTGCAAACGAGGATGTTGAGATCTCGGGCGTCTCCGTCCTGACCGGAGACTACCCTTGCTACGCGTTCACGATTCGCAATGCCGGCAGCCGCACGGGGCTTCGGCCGCGGCCTCAAGGCGAGTTGCCTCATTCCGTCGAGCAACTGACGCAACTTGTCGGCCGGGTGACACTTAAGGAACTTGTGCGCGAGACGACCGATGTCATCGAGCGGCTCTGTATCGAAGCGGCGCTGGAGTTGACCGGCGACAATCGTGCTTCCGCGGCGGAGATGCTGGGCCTTAGCCGGCAGAGCCTTTATTCAAAGCTGCGCCGTTTCGGGATTACCGAAATCGATTCCGACGACGACCGCTAAGCCGGCGTTTCGGCGGCTACCTCGGACTTCTGTAAAAATCCCCGATAATGCTCGCAGAATGCGGCAGGGCACTCGAATTGGGGCAGGGCGCCCGTGTCGAAGTCTTGCACCGTCCAGTTGGATTGGGCTCGGGCCCAGCTCGTGTCGCCGAAATGCGCGAAGTCTCCTTTGTTCGCGGTGGTCATCCACACAGGCAGCGTCAACCTTGAATAAAGGTCAGGCGCGTTCGTGCTGAACAGCTTCCCCGACACGAAGGCATAAGGTCCGTTCTTGGCGTTGGGCTGATGCGTGGTCAGATAGGCATACTCCGCAAGCCCCCGATCGTAGTCTTCCGAGCCAAACGTCTTGCGCAAGAAGAAGCCGATGATCTTTCGAGACGTCAGGCCGGCGAACAAGGCATCGCTCCACAAGGGAAAGTTTAGGATGGCGAAGAGTCCGGGGACCTCACGTGTTTTTCTTTTGCGGCCGAAATGTCCGGAACGTTCGCTGAAGCCGGTCGGTGTCACGAAGGCCAGCGTCCTGAAGCGATCCGGATGTTCGAGAGCCGCACGAGCCAAGAATTCCGAAGACAAAGACAAGGCGAGCGCGTCGACCGGCGCCGCACCGTGCCGTTCGCCGATGACGGTGAGCATGTCGCCGGTTGCATCGGTCATGAGTTGCGGTGTGTAGGACCGATCCGACCGGTCGGAGAAGCCGAAGCCCGGGAGATCGACCGCATAAACGCAATGCGTCTTCGCCATGTTCTCGAAAATAGGCCGGACCTCGTAAGCGGAACCAGCGGCGTTGATGCTGTGGATTAGGAGCATCGGGGGGCCGTCACCCCCCATGTAGTAGCTGAGCCGGCCAGCCTTGCCCGTCGTTTCGTAGCGCGGCGCATCCAGCGCCGGCGGCAAGTTGTTTCGTAGCGCGGCGCATCCAGCGCCGGCGGCAAGCGCGGCGACCCCGATTTATCGCTCAATTCTGCCCCCAAAATCGCATGTCTATGGACTCCAATCGCACCATGTGTAAAGTAAACTATACACTGAGAAGCGTAGGTTTCGAATGACTGTGATTGCCCATCCAGCGCCGTCCGCCGTCGTCGAGTTGCTCAAGCCAATCACTTGGTTCCCGCCGATGTGGGCCTTTGCTTGCGGCGTCGTCTCGGCGGGGGTTCCTTTGGCGGGTCGCTGGCCTCTCATTGCCATGGGCGCCGTCTTGGCTGGCCCGCTGGTATGCGCAACGAGTCAAGCGGTCAACGATTGGTACGATCGGCATGTCGATGCCATCAACGAGCCCGACAGGC
>JARRMH010000483.1:0-3045 GCA_037386205.1 Woeseiaceae bacterium
GGTAAGCGGGTATTCGGAACGCAGGTAGATGTAACCTTTGCTGGCGCCGACCGCGTAGCCCGCGATGGCCATCGATTCGATCAGGCCGAACGGGTCGCCCTCCATCAGCATGCGGTCCGAAAACGTGCCGGCGTCGCCTTCGTCCGCGTTGCAGGCGATGTATTTCAGCCCGGATTCGGTATCCGCCACCGTGCGCCACTTGATGCCGGTCGGAAAGCCTGCGCCACCGCGTCCGCGCAACCCTGACGCGGTTACTTCGGCGATGACAGCGTCCGGACCCAGTTCCCAGCATTTCTCGAGCGCCCTGAAACCCTGGTGGGCGAGAAAGTCCTCGAGTGACAGGGCTTCGACGAGGCCGCAGCGCCAGAACGTCCAGCGATCCTGGCCGGCAAGATAGTCGATCTCGTTGACGGGGCCGAGGCGTCGGTCGTGGCGGCCGCCCTCGAGGAAACCGGCATCGAACATCGATGGAACGTCCCCCGCAGATACATTTCCGTACGCAATGCGCGACTGCCCCTGTACGACCTCGATGAGCGGTTCGAGCCAGCATGCGCCCCACGAGCCGTTACGCAGGAGTTCAACCTGCACATTGCGATGCCTGGCTTCGCGGGCGATTGCCGCCGCGACCTCGTCGGCACCCAGCGACACGGCACTGGTTTCGCGGGGCACATAGATCCGGGCGGCGCTCACTGGCGTGCCTCCCGCGCCGCGGCGAGGAGGGCGTCGAAACGTTCGGGATCGACACGCCCGTACGCCCGGTCGTCGACCATCACGGCCGGGGCGCACGCGCAGTTGCCGAGGCAATAGACCGCTTCGACCGTGATGTCGTCGTCAGCCCGGCTGTGCGCGTGGTCGACGAGTGCGCGACTGCCCATGGACTGGCACGCTTCCGCCTGGCACACCTTGACGATGTGCCGACCGGGAGGCCGGGTGCGAAAGTCGTGATAAAACTCGACCACGCCGTGTACTTCGGCGCGGGACAGGTTCAGCGCGTCGGCGAGGTGGCGGATGACGGCGGGAGATATCCAGCCATGCCGTTTCACGATCGCGACGAGGATTTGCACCAGCATCTCGGGCCGCGCATCGAACTGCTCTACGATCGCATCGACCGCTTGCGGGTCAATAGCCTGTTTCGTCATGGCAAAATCCGCTCCTCGCCCGTGTATACGTTGAATGACCCGTTGCGCAGGAACCCGACGAGAGTGACATTGAACTCCCGGGCCAGTTCGACTGCAAGGCTCGACGGCGCCCCGACGGCAGCCAGCAGCGGCAGGCACCGACCACCTTGTCGACCGCATTGTGTCGTCCGACGTCCTCACGCACGATCTGCAGTTGGCCTCCACGGTCGAACGCGCCGGCCGCGTGCAGCCCACCCGTGCGAGCGAATACCGCCTGCGCCTCGCGCAGACGGTCGGGGAGCATCAGCAGGTCGCTGCGCGCAATTTGCAGCGATCCTGCAACGCTCGGGATGCCCTCGGACTGCAGGGCTTCGAGCGAGGTCTTGCCGCACACGCCGCAACTCGATGTCGTGTAGAAATGCCGTTCCAGCCGGTCGAGATCGACGTGGACGCCGTCGTCGAGTTCGACCCGTACCGTGTTGTCGCCCGAACAGGGTTTGACGAATGCGACGTCGGCCGGGGAGCGCACAATCGACTCGGCGTAAAGAAAGCCGAGAGCAAGTTCCTCATCATCGCCCGGCGTGCGCATCGTGATCGATACGGACCGGGTCTGCCGCCCGGTGCCGTCGTCATAGCCGAGGCGCACTTCGAGAGGTTCTTCGACAGCCACCTGGTCCTCGCGGGTTTCGCGCAAAAATCCGCGGACTCTGGCGACCTGCAATACCTGGCTGCGGCGGCTCATAGACGACTCATTCAGTCACGGGTTCGAAAGTATATCGCAGCTATGCGGGCTACAGCGTTTAATGCGAATGCTTCTCATATTCGGCAAATGTTTCTGAGTGCAACCGTTCTGCTGGCGTTCAGGAATCTTGGCTAAAATCCCGCGAACAGTCGAATCAACCCAACAGCAACCGAAGGAGAGTACGTTGAGCAAGATTGCACGCCGCAAGTTTCTGCAGCTGTCGGCCGTCGCTGCTGCCGGCCTGGTCGTAAAGCCCGGCCGCGACGCACACGCTTCCGATCTGCCTCACCTGGCGGAAGACGACCCGATGGCCCAAGCCATGAAGTACACGCACGATGCGACGACCGTCGATCCAGCGACCCGCAACAACCCGGCGCCCGAGCAGCACTGCTCGAACTGTGCGCTGGTTCAGGGCAACGAGGGTGACGAATGGCGCCCGTGCCAGATCTTCCCGGGCAAGGCCGTCAACGCCAATGGCTGGTGCTCTGTCTGGGCGCCGAAAGCCTGACACTTCAGCAGTCAACATCGAATCGGGAACGCCGGCTTACACGCCGGCGTTTTCATTTGTACAATGCGGCGACGCACGTTGGATTCGTGCTTATCTATCGGGAGACCCGCGTTGTTTGAGACCCTCGAGGCCGCACCGGCCGATGCCATTCTCGGCCTGATCACCGAGCACAAGAATGATCCACGCCCCGAAAAGATTGATCTCGGCGTCGGCGTGTTTCGTACCGCCGAAGGCGAGACCCCGGTTTTGAATGTCGTCAAGGAAGCGGAACAGCGGATCATCGATACGCAGGACACCAAGGCGTACATCGGCACAGCAGGAGATCCGCAGTTCAATGCCGCAATGCAGGCGCTGTTGTTCGCTGATGCTGCCGATCCGGCACGACTCGCAACGATCCAGGCACCCGGTGGCTCCGGGAGTCTGCGTGTCGCGGCCAGCCTGATCCTGCGGGCGCGGCCGAAGGCTACGGTGTGGGTGTCAGACCCGACCTGGGGCAATCACGTTCCGCTGCTCGGCGGCGCCGGCCTGCAGCTTGAGCCGTATCCATACTACGACACCGAGAAGCACGTCATTCGTATCGACGCCATGCTCGAGGCGCTGAGGAAGATGCCACAGGGTGATCTGGTGCTGCTGCACGCATGTTGTCACAACCCGTCGGGCATGGATCCTACGCAAGA
>JARRMH010000484.1:0-2935 GCA_037386205.1 Woeseiaceae bacterium
GACGCGCCGTCAATTCCTTCGCGAGCGTGCTGCAGAACCTGAACGCGGTGCTGTGGACGCGAGTCAGCCTGATCCTGATGGCGATCATGCTGCTCGACGGTTTTATCGGCGGCTACGGTCACGCCCTGATGCCGATCGCGGCGATCAAACTGTTTGGTTTCACGACGCCGCAATGGTCACAACTCGTTGCCGTCATGGGACTGGCGGGTGCGGCGGCGGCGCTGGCGTTGGGCCCGATGATCGATCGTTTCGGCGCCAAACGAATGCTGATACTGACCATCTCCCTCGTTGCGGTGCACGCCTTCCTGCTCGCGCAGACGCAATTCCTGTGGGCGAACACGACCTACGTCAAAGTGATGCTGTCCGCGTGGGTGCTGCTCGGCCCGGTGACGATGGTGTGCATGATCGCGCTCGCAATGTCGGTTTGCTCGAGCACGATCTCGGCTACGCAATTTGCCATTTACATGTCGTTGGCCAATCTCGGTTCGTCAGCCGGCTCGAAGACCTACGGCCTGATCTCCGAGCAGACTTCCTACGTCAACGCCTACCTGCTGCTTGGCGCGATCACCATTGCGATGATCGGGATCATAGTTTTTCATCGACATCATCCGAAGCAAGTCAAGGATCGCAAGCGTGCACCGAGCTACACCGTGGGCATGGGCACCAGCGGCGGCGGCATGTACTTCTCAGGTGCCATGCGTTGCCCCAAGTGCCGGTCCGATATGGAGCTGATTACGATCGACGGCACGGAGGTCGATCGTTGTTCTTCCTGTTACGGCTTATGGTTCGACGACGGCGAGCTCGGCAAGCTCCGCAACAAGGAGGCGGCCGCGGTACTCGATATCGGCGACATAAAGACCGGCAAGCAACAGAACAAGATCGAGCACTATCGATGCCCGCGTTGCGCCGGCTCGATGAATCGACTGGTCGACCCCGAGCAAACGCATATCTGGTTCGAACAATGTGACGCCTGCCGTGGTCTGTTCTTCGATGCCGGCGAGCTGACCGACCTGGCGACCGCGTCCGTATCAGATTTCAACAAGCGCCTGGTGACGCCCGCACGAAACTCACGAGACCACGCCTGGAAGTCAGCGGGCTACGGTCGCCTCGACCTCGCGTCAGCGGGATACGGTCGCCTCGACCTCGCGTTCCAATTCGCCCAGTTCTGCTTGAAACTGCGCAAGTGTCTTACGCGCCTCGGCCAAGCCCGTCGTCTTGGCGGGCGGGCGCTGGCCGTGTTGCCCATCTCCGAAACGAATCGCGCCGCTTTCATCGTCGGCGTTACGGCCCCGCAACCCGGCACCAAACTCAGGCTGCATGACGCGTTCGCGCTCCGCCAGGATCTTCTTTTCCAGCGCCGCCAGCCTGTCGTTCAGGTCCACGGTATCGGTGGTCGCCCGATTCTTGTGACGCAGGCGCTCGGGGGCACGAGATTCGCTGTCGGATTTCGATCCTGTCGGCGTCGCATCGGCTGTGGCGCGGATCGGTGCGCCTTCCGGCCGGAACTGTGCCTTGTCCTGTCGCGGCGATTCGGCCGCCTGCACGCGATCCTGCAGCGGTCTGACTTTCATCGCCAGAGCATCGTAGGCCGCGACGAGGTCGAGTACCTCCTGCGGATGATCGTCGGCCATTGCGGACATGAACGGCAATGCGGTGATTGCCATCGACAGCAATAAGCCGCGTACGCGTACTGTTTCGGGTTGCAAGGCGTTCATCACTACCCCCCTGGGCGGTGTGCGGACTGGAGGCACCACAATAGATCCCGCTGCGTTGGGGTACAAGCTGGTCATCGGCTCGACGCCAGTGCGTATAATCGAGAAAACGAAGTCAGGGCAGCGCTTGAAAGCATTCCTTTCAGAACTCAAGGACCGCAAGGTCTTTCGCGTCGCGATCGTCTATCTCATGGCCTGCTGGCTGGTCATGCAAGTCGCGGACGTTATGTTCCCAGCCCTCGGGCTGCCGCAGTGGTCGGTTACATTCGTCGCCGCCCTCCTGATCGTCGGCTTTCCGGTCGCACTGGTACTGAGCTGGGCCTACGAAGCCGGGCCGGGTGGTATTCACCGCGACCGGCGCGACGAAGACGAGACCACTACGAGTGCCGACAGCAAGTCCGTCGGCGTACTGCCGTTCGCCGATATGAGTCCGGGCAAGGACCAGGAGTACTTTTCCGACGGCCTGACCGAGGAGCTGCTCAACGTCCTCGCGCAATTGCCTGGCCTGCGCGTGTGCTCGCGCACCTCGAGTTTCTCGCTGAAGAACGCGAACGCTGACATCCGTACCGTGGCCGAGAGGCTTGCTACGGCGTATGTCGTCGAAGGCAGCGTGCGCAAGGCCGGCGAAAACCTGCGCATTACCGCGCAACTGATCGAGGCCGCGTCCGACACGCACCTGTGGTCACAAACCTACGATCGCGAGCTCGATGACGTGTTCGCGATCCAGGACGACATCGCCCGGCAGATTGCCAGGGTGCTGCAGGTCAGGCTGCTGCCCGACTCCCTGCCATCGCCGACGACGGACGACGTCGAGGCCTACGCGTACTTTTTGCGCGGCCGCAGCTTCTTCAACCGTCTCGGTTACCAGAATATCCGCAATTCCATCGAGATGTTCGAGAAAGCCACGATCACCGACCCGGAGTTTGCGCGCGCCTGGGCCGGCCTGGCGGCGGCCCACGCCTATTGCGTTCTGCTGTACGGCTCCGGCACCGCCGATATGCACGCCGCCGCCGAGGCCAGCGGCCGCGCCATTGCCCTGAACCCGAAGCTTGCCGACGGCTACGTGGCCCGCATCATGGTAAATGCGGCCGGTTCGCAAGAGAAGGAGGCCGAGGCGGCGTTCAGGAAAGCCGTCGAGCTCGATCCCGACAACTTTGAAGCCTACTACCAGTTCGGCCGCTACATGTACAAGCTCGGCAATTTCGAACGGGTCGTCGAACTGT
>JARRMH010000485.1:0-3213 GCA_037386205.1 Woeseiaceae bacterium
CGCACGGGCTGAGCGATCAGCAACGCCTAGACCTGCTGGAGCTCTTCGAAGAACGCTACCAGCGCCGGTCCACCATCATCACCGCCCAGCTGCCCGTGTCAGGGTGGCATGCCATGATCGGTGAACCCACCATTGCCGACGCTATCCTCGACCGGATCGGGCACAACGCTCACCGCATCGAACTCAAAGGAGACAGCATGCGCAGAAAAGATCGGACATCAGAATTGACCGATAGACAAAACACCGAAACCATGACTTCCTGAACATGATTGCAGGCAGCTGACCAGCCATGCCCGAACTGTCCGGGAATTGCTGAAACGGCTGTCCGGTATTTCTGAAATCCGCACAGACCTTATGATCGCATTGAACGCCAACTGGTTCGGCGGCCCCTCCTACGGCATTCTGCTGCGGGGGTTGCGCCAGGCTTACTGGTGCAGAGCCTCAAGAATGGAGGAGAGACCGATGAATAAGCCGGGTTTATTGGAGTGGATGTCCACAAAGCGACAATATCCGTTGCTGTTGCCGATGGCGAGCGCGGAGCAGAAGTGCGAGACTGGGGCAAATTTCCCAATCGCCCAGATCGTGTTTGCAAGCTTGCCGAGCAATTGGGCGCCAAAGGGCGCCAACTTTATTTCTGTTACGAGGCTGGCCCTTGTGGCTATGGTCTTTACCGTCAGCTTGTCGAACTCGGGCATGACTGCATGGTTGTCGCCCCCTCTCTTATACCTGTGAAGGCGGGTGACCGTGTGAAGACCGATCGCCGCGATGCGCGCATGCTTGCCAAATTACATCGAGCCGGGGAATTGACACCCGTCTGGGTTCCAGACGTCGAACATGAAGCGATGCGTGACTTGGTTCGCGCACGGGCCACGGCTGTTCGCGTCGCGAACCAGGCCCGCCAACATCTCCAGAGTTTTTTACTCAGACATGGCCGTCATTATCCCGGCAAGAAGAGTTGGACCAAGGCCTATCGGCGCTGGTTGTCGACAAACCGATTTGACCACTCCGCCCAACAGATTGTTTTCCAGGATTATATTCATGCCGTGACGGACGCCGAGGCGCGCGTTGAGCAGCTTGAGGCACAGATTGCCGAGCTGCTTCCAGATTGGAGCCTCGCACCCGTCGTTGAGGCCATACAGGCCATGCGCGGCGTTGCATTCATTGTTGCGGTCACGGTGGCAGCAGAAGTTGGGGATTTCCGCAGATTTGACACTCCTCGTCAACTGATGGCCTATCTCGGCTTGACGCCATCGGAGCATTCCAGTGGCAATAAGATAAGGCGTGGAGGCCTTACGAAAGTGGGGAGCAGCCTTGCGCGTCGCGTGTTGATAGAAGGCGCTTGGAGCTACAGGATGCAACCCCGTGTCGGCCGAAAGCTCATAGACCGGATTGAGGGGCTTCCGCAGGCTGTGCGCGATATTGCCTGGAAAGGTCAATTGCGGTTGTGCCGACGCTATAAGCACTTGGTGGCTTCCGGCAAACCGACGGTGGTCGCCAACACGGCGATTGCACGGGAAATGGTCGGCTTCATCTGGGCGATCGCGCAGGAGGTTAAACCTGCCTGAAGCCGCTTCGCCAAAAAAGCGGCGCCCCGTTCAGCTGATGTGCAAGGCTGGGGGTGGAACGCGGTGGAGAACCCTTGGGAAGCATTGTGAGCCAGTCTTTGAAAGGCTGACGCTCGTTTCCAGAAAGAGGCAGCTCCAAGACGCAACCACGGTCATGCGGTATCCAATCCGCGTATGAGAGTATGTTCAACCGTCGTCTCAGTTCCATCCCCAGCCTTGCACATCTATAAAATCAACTCCTCCGGAAATTGATCCGGCTGCCCCTGCACGACAAAACCATTGACTGCGATCATGAGAATGCTCAGCCGGAAAATCGTAGAATGCCAGGAGGGCCTCACGATCCTTCGTGCGGCAGGTCACCGCCTTCTCGTATTTGGTCGCGTATTTCCCGGCGAAGGTGTCCATGGCGGCTTCCGCTGCGGTGCGGGTCTCGGCCTGCCAGATATCGCGCAGGTCGGCCTTTACCGTCGGCTGCATCGATTTCGGGAATTTGTTCAGGACATTGGCCGTCTTGTGAACCCAGCACCTTTGATGGCGCGTGCCCGGGAACACCTCGTCGAGCGCCTTCCAGAACCCCATGGCGCCGTCGCCGACAGCAACCTCCGGGGGCACCGTGAGACCTCGCGCCTTGATGTCTACCAGCAGCTCACGCCAGGACTGGGCGCTTTCGCGAACGCCGACCTGAAAGCCCACCAATTCCTTCTTTCCTTCAGGCGTGGCGCCGAGAATGACGAGTATGCATTCGGCTTGAGGCTCCATCCGGGCCTGCAGATAGACGCCGTCCGCCCAGATGTAGACGTACCGCTGGGCCGAGAGATCGCGACGCTGCCAGCGGTCGTATTCCTGCTGCCAGTCCCCGGTCAGGCGCGAGATCACGTTCGGCGACAGGTTCGGCGCATCCGGGCCGAGGATCGCGCCCAAGGCTTCCTGGAAATCGCCGGTCGAAATACCGCGCAGGTAAAGCACCGGCAGCAGGGCATCGAGGCTTCTTGAGCGACGGGCCCATTTCGGCAGGATGTTGGAGGTGAAACGGATCTTTTTCTCGGCCGGCGCATCAACCGCGCGATCCCGAACCTTCGGACGGCGCAGATCGAGCGCGCCGATCCCGGTCTGGATACTGCGCTCCGGCCCATACCCGTGCCGAACAACCCGCTGACGTCCATCCGGCAGGACCTCTTCGGAATGTTGGGCGACGAAGGCATCGGCCTCAGCCCGGAGCGCAGCCGCCAGAATCCGGCGCGCCCCATCCCGGGCAATCTCGGTCAGCGGATCGTCAACAGATTCCAGCTGACGCATGGCGATGATCTCTGTATCGTTCTTCATAGCGTATCGTTCCTTCTGGAAGTTCTGGCAGGCTTGATTACCCGCCACGATACGCCGCCCTCGCAAACCCCGTAACCCATTTTCCGGCATAGCTCTGGACTGATGACCGGCGCCGCCTTGGCGCAAGACGCTGCCCAGACACTGCCCGGTGCCGTGGGCAAGATTGCGCCTGCGTTGGGGTCCAACTCCCACAACGTCCTTTTCAGTGATGTCTGGACCGATGAGACGATGTAACCGCGCGACCGGGTGCTGGTGACCTTCGCCGAGCTGGTAACCCGGCATGAAACCGGCGCGCTATCCGATCACGCTGCGCAGGCGCTCGATG
>JARRMH010000486.1:0-2759 GCA_037386205.1 Woeseiaceae bacterium
TATACACCGGAACCCCGTCCAGCAGCACGAGATTTTGACCCACGTCTCCGCCGCGTACATACATGCCCCCGAAGCCATCGGCCCCGGTTTGCACGCCCGGCAAAAGCTGGGCGGTACGGATTACGTCGGGTTCTCCGCCAAATGCCGGCAGGTGAAGGACATCGTCAACGCGCAGGCTATGCACCGAATAGCCGCTGTGGGCATACCCGGGCGGGAAGTCCTGAGCGGTCACCAATACTTCATCCAGCATGAGCGACGTAGTGAGGCCGAGGTTTAGGACACGATCCGCGTGCAAATCGATTTCGGTGGACCGTGGGTTGTAACCCAAATACGAACAAGTGAGGAGCGCCTCCCCGCGTGGCAACCGAAGCGAAAAGAAACCATAGGCATTGGTCAAGGTGCCCTGCCCGCTCGACAGGTCATGAACCGAAGCGGATAGGAGGGGTTCGCCCGTATCGGCATCCCGCACGTAACCGCGAACCGTTACATATTCCGTAAGGTCGGGTACTTCGTAGGTATGCTCATAAAGGACGATCTGACGCCCTACCTGCCGGTAGGATATTTGGGTCTGGTCGAAGAGGTAGTCGAGTACATCCTCAAGCCGCCTGGCTTTGATCTCGGCCGTCACCGTTTTGTCGGGGAGCAGGGAGTTGCTGAACGACAGCGGGATCCCATATTGATCCATCAACAGGTAAAGGGCCTGCTCCAGGGTCGTTTGGCGCAGGGATAAGCTGACCTTTTGTTCGGTAACATCCTGAGCCAGGGCCATCGTCCAGCAAAGGCCAATACCGAGCATTAAAAAGAGTCCCCTTTTCATTCAATCGCGGTGATCCCCAAAAGGCCGAACCCTGCTGGCCAGGAGGTGGAGGGGAGGCAAACAGGATCGACTGATCGGGCAAGACTTTGCTGTAGGCCCCGGACAGACCGTGCCGGTCGACGCCTTCTGCGTGGAGCTGGACGTCGCTCCGGCCAACGGCTACGTCGCCAGCGATCTCTGGATCGAGACACAGACGACGTACGTGATGCGGGTGCCCGGGGAGGACAACCAGAAGCTCTACAACGCCATGTTCAACGCCGACCAGGTCCGCAACTACATCGACCGCACCTACATCGTGCTTGGCACCGACGGTTTCGGCCGCTCTGACATGCGCGCGGCGCTACGCCGTTTCTTCGAAGTCAACCGGTACTATGTCGTCGTGGCTGCCCTGATGGCGCTGGCTGAAGAGGGCGAGGTTGATGCAAAAACCGTGACTGCGGCAATCAAGCAGTATGGTATCGATCCCGAAAAGCCGAACCCGGTAACTGTCTGATAACGGAGAAACAAAGATGACCATAGACGTAACAGTCCCGGACATCGGCGATTTCTCCGATGTCGAAATTATCGAGGTGCTCGTTGCCGAGGGTGACGAGGTCGAGGAAGAGGCCTCGCTGATCACACTCGAGAGCGACAAGGCGACCATGGAAATCCCGTCGCCTGTCAACGGACGGGTCGTTTCGCTGAAGGTCGCTGTTGGCGATCGCGTCGGCGAGGGAGACATGATCCTGACGATGGAACCCGCTGATGCAGCCGCAACCACGGCCGACGCAACGGCCGAGATGGCAGAAGGCGACCGCGCACTCGAGGAGCCCGAGCCTTCCATTGCACCTTCTCCTGTGACGGCTCCGGCTGCTGCACCATCGACTGACACCGAGGCTGCGCCACTGCCCGGTGAGAGTGAGCGCAAACCTGCGCCGATCGAGGCCGCGGCCCCGGAGCGCATCACGAGCGGAATCGCTCATGCATCTCCCTCAAGGGATGCGTCACCAAGACGGACGTGCAGGACCACATCAAGCGTTCCCTTGCCAGCGGCCAGGCTGCTGCGCAGGGGGCTAGCGGTTTCCAGTTGCCGGAAGCACCTCAGGTGGATTTCTCCAAATTCGGCGAGACTGAAATCGTTGAACTCGGCCGTATCAAGAAGATCAGCGGAGCCCACCTGCATCGCGCCTGGCTCAACATTCCGCATGTGACCCAGTTCGACGAGGCGGATATCACGGAACTTGAGGAGTTTCGCAAGGAGTCGAAACAGCGCGCCGAGCACGCCGGCATCAAGCTGACATTCATGCCATTTCTCATGAAGGCCTGCGCCAATGCCCTGAAAGCGATGCCGGAGTTCAACAGCTCGCTGACACCTGACGGCGAGAGCCTCGTCATGAAGAAGTACGTGCATATCGGTGTGGCAGTCGATACGGATAACGGACTCATGGTCCCTGTCGTGCGTGATGTCGACAGGAAGAGCATCTTCCAGATTGCCGCAGAACTCATGGAAATTTCCGGCAATGCGCGTGTTGGCAAGCTCTCCCCGTCGGATATGCAGGGTGGCTGCTTCTCGATCTCGAGCCTGGGCGGGATTGGCGGCACCCAGTTTACGCCGATCGTCAATTCGCCAGAGGTCGCGATTCTCGGCGTTTCACGCTCGCAGATGAAACCGGTGTGGAATGGCGAGGAGTTCGAGCCGCGGCTGATCATGCCATTCTCGCTGTCCTATGATCATCGCGTGATCGATGGTGCCCAGGGAGTCCGCTTCACGAGCTATCTGGGTGGCCTGCTCAGCGACATCAGGACACTGTTGCTCTGATCCGCCGGGAAGCCCTGGTTTGAAAATCCCAAAGGTCAGCATTGAAGATCTCTCGGGCCGGTTACAGTAGGATAGAGCTATTGCAGCGATTTCGCCGCCGCATCCTTAAGTGAAACGGCGGCACACCAATTACGAGGAAGATCC
>JARRMH010000487.1:0-2794 GCA_037386205.1 Woeseiaceae bacterium
CCACGATTTGAAAATCGTGGTCTGTCCCCTATTTTCACTATTTTCACATTAAGTTCGGCTATTCACCCAAGTCCTGCTGGAGCCCTAGCTGTTGTGCCAGAAGGTCTGATCGGGCACGGAGCTTTTTGCGCTGGTGCTTGAGTTCCCGTACGAAGATAGTCGCCAGCGGTGAGAGGGCACGACCCGCAAGATATGTGATCCCGGTGTCCAGCGAGGGCCGTGGGCCACTGGTGTCGATCACAACCAGCCCGCCTGTCGCCAGATCTTGCTCCAATAGCGCAAGTGGTGCCAGTGACACCGCATCGGTGGACGCGACAATACGCTTGATGGCAGACAACGTGGTCAGTTGAAACCGGGGATGAAACACGCCCTTCTCCTCATCGAAAAGGCCGGCACGTTGATCCCGCCCCAGCAATCGGGCGATGTGCCGGGGCGCACTGTTACCTGCCAGTGGAAAGCGGTGAATGGACTTCAGGCTCACCCGGCGCCGACCAGCCAACGGGTGGTCGGGGGCGCAATAGTAATAGAGAGCATCAGCCCCGATTCGCGCCGTTTGCAGGCGAGGATCGTCCCTCAAGTCGCCGAGGTCGCCCACTGCCAGTTCCACCTCTCGACTAACCAGCAGCGGCGCGAAGTCCGCCCAGCTGGCTTCGGTGAATCGCACGGCGAAGTCTGCAATCTGCTGTGACAGTGCCGTGATGGTTTCCGGCACCAACAGGTAACCGGGATAGGAACCGGCGGCGACCGACAGTGTCCCCCGGGCAGAGCGCACCGCGTCTGCGACCTCCTGTTCCAGTTCCAGGATCTGGGGCAACAGCCGACGCGCTCTGCTTATCACCTGCCAGCCCAGGGGCGTCGGCTCTATACCGGTCGGCAGCCGGTCGAACAATGGGCATCCGAGCCGCCGCTCAAGAGCGCGGATGGATTGGGTGAGCGCAGGCTGGCTGATCCCCAGTGTCCTCGCCGCTTCATGGAAGTTACCGGTATGGGCCAGGGCATCGACGTGTCGGAGTTGTTTGATGGTGAGCGACATAAGGTTAACTTATCAAAATAGATAATTAATTTATCAAATATGGCGGGTTTTTTCTTCTTTCTCGGATACACTCAATTGACTGTAGCGCGGTTCCAATCACTTTTTAGAGGCACCTCTTATGCATGATGTAATTCCGGTGAGAGAGCTCACAGGCTCACTCGCCATCCCGTTTTCCAGGGTTTCGATCACCCGACCGGGATGATGGGGGGGCGCACCCCCAATATTGACCGCATTGCCAATGAGGGGGCGATCTTTACCGATGCCTATGCCCAACAGAGCTGCACGGCGGGGCGAGCCTCTTTCATCCTGGGTCAGCACCCGTTCCGGACCGGCCTGCTGACCATCGGGATGCCGGGAGCGAAGCAAGGCATCCAGGAAAAGGATCCCACGATCGCCGAACTGCTCAAGAATCACGGCTATGTCTCTGGCCAGTTCGGTAAGAATCACCTGGGCGACCGCGACGAGCACCTGCCCACCAATCACGGCTTCGATGAGTTCTTCGGCAACCTTTATCACCTCAATGCCGAGGAGGAGCCGGAGAGCGAGTTTTATCCCAAGTCTCCCGAATTCCACAAGAAGTTCGGGCCCCGTGGCGTGCTGCATGCCTATGCGGACGGCAAAATCGAAGACACCGGCCCCCTGACCCGCAAGCGCATGGAGACCGCGGACACCGAGTTTCTCAACGCGAGCCTCAAGTTCATTGAAAAGGCCCACAAGGAGGGTAAGCCGTTCTTTGTCTGGCACAACTCCACTCGGATGCATGTCTGGACGCACCTGAGCGACAAATACCGGGGGAAATCGGGGTACGGGCTCTATGCTGACGGCATGATGGAGCTGGACGACGGGGTCGGCACGCTGCTGGACAAGCTCGACGAACTCGGAATCGCCGATAACACCATCGTGATCTTCAGCACCGACAATGGCGCCGAGAAATTCACCTGGCCTGACGGTGGCACGACCCCCTTCCGGGGCGAAAAAGGGACCACCTGGGAGGGCGGTTTCCGCGTCCCGATGATGGTGAAATGGCCCGGCCACATCAAGCCAGGAACCGTGGTCAACGATATCTTCTCCCACGAGGACTGGATGCCGACCCTGCTGGCCGCAGTCGGCGAGCCGGATATCAAGGAGAAGTTGTTGCAGGGCCACCAGGCTGCGGGCAAGAAATTCAAGGCGCACCTGGATGGTTACAACCAACTGGACCTCCTGACCGGCAAGGGGCCAGGCAAGCGCGAGGAGATCTTCTATTTTGACGCGGCCGGCCACCTCAATGCCCTGCGTTTCCGCGATTGGAAGATTCATTTCACCATCATGGAGGGCTCGATCAACGAGGCATACCGCAAGACTCCGAGCTGGCCGCTCATCGTCAACCTGCGGATGGATCCCTATGAAGTCGGTCCGGATGCGGCGCTGTACGCTCGCCAGTTTTATGCGGAGCAGATGTGGATGTTCGTGCCGGCTCAGGCATACGTTGCCAACTTCCTGGAGACCTTTAAGGAATTTCCGCCGGCCAAGGGAGATTCGCTCAGCGTGGACGCGGTGCTCGAGGAAATGAAGTCGGCATCCAGCAGGCAGTGAGCCTCGCGTCGCCTGATTAATATCGGTGGCGATCAGCTACCGAACGCTGTGGCTCCGCGCATGACGAATGCGTTTTGGAAAGTCGTCGTCTGCGGGTTGCCTCTGTAGCCCGGCCAGGGCGTCCGCATGAACCGGCGGATGTCCGCGGGCCCCCTTTCTGTTGATTGGTGGAGGCGGCGGGAGTTG
>JARRMH010000488.1:0-690 GCA_037386205.1 Woeseiaceae bacterium
GTTGGACCTGATCCAGGTCGAGTACGAGCCCCTGCCGGTGGTTGCCAGCGCCGAGCAGGCCCGCGAGGCGGACGCCGCCCTGGTCCACGAGGTACGCGCCCCCGGCATGGATGCAGAGAAAGGGAACCTGCTCAAGCACATCAAGGTCCGCTACGGCGACGTGGAGGAGGGCTTTCGCCAGGCCGACGTGGTCGTCGAGGGCGAGTACCACACCCCGACCTACGACCACTTTTTCATGGAGCCCGAGTGCAGCATCGGCGTGCCCGCCGGCTACGATGCCGACCACGAGAAACTGACCGTCTACGTCGGGTCGCAGATCCCCTACGCCGACCGGGCGCAGACGGCAGCCGCCCTGGGCCTGCCCGAGGACCAGGTGCGCGTCATTGGGACCCTCATCGGCGGCGGATTCGGCGGCAAAGAGGACATCATGAGCCAGATCCAGGCCGCCCTGCTGGCCCAGGCCACGGGCCGCCCGGTCAAGATCCTGTACGACCGCGACGAGTCGCTGCTGGCCCACCCCAAGCGCCACGCCACCGTCATCCGCATCAAGACCGGGGCCAGGAGGGACGGCACACTGACGGCGGTCGAGGCCGAATTGGTGGGCGACGCGGGGGCTTATGCCAGCCTATCGACGCACGTCCTCACCCGGGCCACGACCCACGCCACCGGCCCCTACGAGGTGCCCCACGC
>JARRMH010000488.1:738-3590 GCA_037386205.1 Woeseiaceae bacterium
ATGCCAAGGTTGACTGTTACGCCATGTACACCAACAATACGCCGGCCGGCGCCTTTCGCGGCTTTGGCGTCACCCAGTCGGCCTTTGCCGTGGAATCCAACATGGACATGCTGGCCGAGGAGCTGGGCATCGACCCCTTCGAGCTGCGGCGCATCAACGCCCTGCGCCTGGGCAGCACCACCGCCACCGGCCAGGTCCTGGACGAAAGCGTCGGCCTGCTCGACTGCATCGACTGGGTCCGCGACCAAGTACAGGAACTGGAGAAGGGCCCGGCGCCAGATACTGCATTCGCCAATCCGCGCATCGGCTGGGGCCTGGCCTGTGCCTACAAGAACACCGGATTCGGCGGAGGGGCTCCCGACAGCGCAGGCGCTGAGGTAGAGGTGTATCCTGACGATGCGACCATGGACGTCCAGGTGCGGGCGAGTTCGGCCGATCTGGGCCAGGGACTGACGACGGTCGTCGCCCAGATCGCAGCGACCGTCGCGATGGAGCGCTCGGAACTGCGCACAGCGCTCGGGTGGCTGCTCGTGACGCCTTTTGTCCTCGGCCTCTACAATTTCATCCAGAAGGCCTTTCTTGGCGACTCCGGGACCATCGAGAACACGATCGAGTGGATCGTCTCGCTACTGATGCAGCTCTGGTTTATCGGTCTTTATATCGCCTGGCGCAACGCACGCTTCGAGATCGTCGCGAAATCGGGCTGACCCGGAAAATGCGCGTCGAATCAGGCGCCTAGCTTGCCGACGTTCGGCCGCTTGTCCTCGTTCGCGGGTTCCGCGTCTTCCGGGTCGGGAGCAAGTGAATAGTCGAGCACGCCGGTCGCGATCATGTCGGTCGAGGCCTGGGCCACCGAGAGTTCGGTCTCGACCTCGCGAATCTTGGCTTCCGCGTGCACGCCCTGGGTCGCCCGCTCCGCGAGTTCGGCGCGCAGTTCGCGCGTCTTCATGACCGAATCCTTGAGGTCACGCTTGATCTTCGCCAGCCTGGATTGTTGGTCGGAAATGACCAGGTCGCGCCGTTCGATGCCGACGGAGGTTTCCTTGAGTTCCTCCTCGAGACGTTCGAGTTCGCTCGACGAGCGCTCGGAATTGCCCTGCGCGATACGCAATTCCGCCTCCAGCTCCCTGATGCGAACGTCCCGCGGGTCGCGGTTGCGGGCCGAGCGCCGCCCTCCGAGCCGCGGCCGCGACGCGATCGATGCCAGCAGCCAGCCGAGCAGGAAGGCGCCCGCCGTATAGAGGATCAGTTCATGGGGCAGTTCGATGAACATCAGCTAATGATTATAGGTATTCAAGCCCGGGAAAAGGACGAAGTTCTCACTATGGAGCCCTCGAACGACGAGCATTTGACTTTAGCCCCGCTCTGGCGACACGATAATCGGAGAAAAAATAATATATAAAACAGTTTTTTAACGTTTTATATTCATTCATTTTCGAGCTAGCGCCGGCACCAGTAGCGTACCGACTGGGAGTCGAGGAATGATTCGGCGTTTGCTCCCCGCAACATCGCCAGGGTGCTGAGCATGCCGGCCTGCGTGCACGTGTCCGCGGCCACCGTCACCGAGCGCGGGGCGCCCGCTATCGGCCAGCCCGTGGTCGGATCGAGGATATGGCCGTAACGAACCCCGTTTTTGACGAGGAATCGACGCGCATCGCCGCTCGTGGCGATGGCGCCCTGTCGCAGGTCGAGAAGTCGCTCGGGGGTGCCGTCCTGCGGCCCCTCGATCGCGACTTTCCAGGCGCTGCGGGCCCGCGGAGCGCCCGTCGCGGCGAGATCGCCACCGAAATTGACCAGCCCGGGAGCATCAAGCCCTGATTGCAATACCGCGATGCAGCGATCCACCGCGTATTCCTTGCCGATACCGCCGAGATCGATCTGCATGCCCGCTTGCAGGACGATCACCGGAGGGTCCCACGCGACCCGGTTCCAGCCGATGCGCTCGAGCATGGCCGCCACTTTGTCGGCTTGCGGTACGCGGTCGCTGCCGTCGAAATGCCAGGCCTCGCGCAGTACGCCAGAGGTGATGTCGAATCGGCCGTCGCTGAGTTCGTACAACGTCGCGGCGAAGTCGAGCAGACGGGCCGTTTCGTCGTCGACCGACACGGGCTCGCCGCCGGCCGTATTGATGCGGTGGACGATGTTGTCGCTCAGGTAGCGACTGAACTTGTCTTCGATGCGCCACGCTTCGGCGGCGACGGCCCTGGTGGCTGCCGTTGCGGCCTGCCGCGGTGTCGATTCGATCAACACCTCGCAGGGGCCGCCCATGGCCTCGAAATAGCCGGTCCAACCGAAGTCCGCGGCCTCGACGCGGACCTGCCTGGTCTTAGAATCGGTAACTGAACTGCACGATAACGGCATTGAGATCGGGGTAATTGTCGCGCATCGCCTGGTTGCCGATGAGCTGGTCAGCCGGGACAGTCCCCGACTGCGTATACCATTCTACCCGGATGCTCATGTCATTGTCGTTGCGGGTCTTCCAGCCATACTTGAGGCCGGCCGTGATCGCATCGAATTCGCCGAGGCGGAAGTCAGACGAAGCGAACGCCGGCAGCGGCTGCGAGCTGTCGAGACTGAGCCGGTAGAAATCGGCTGCCGTTTGCGTGTAGAAACGCAGATGCGGTTCGAGGTAACTGTCACTGCCGACCGGCCAGCGATACCGAACATCCATGGTGTGCGAGTCGATTCCCCAGTCGTCGGTCATGTACCGGTAGGATGCATCGAGCACCTTGCCAGTCATGTTGTACTTGGCCTGGGTGTAGATGCCGTGCTGTGTGCGCTCCTCGGGTCGTCCTTCGAACCGATACTCGTGCGACGGACCGCCCTGCAGCGGTGGTCGCTCCAGCGTGTCG
>JARRMH010000489.1:0-3007 GCA_037386205.1 Woeseiaceae bacterium
CCCCATCCGCCCCTCGCCCCCTCCTCCGCCTCGGGTTCGAAGTCGGCGGGATGCCCCGAGTGTGTCAGGCCGCGGCCGACGTACACGTGGGTCCGCTCGTCGTTCCAGCCGGCCGAGTTCCAGAACGACGTCAACCGCGTTGGGATCGAGCGCTTGGGCTTTCTTGAATTCCGCGAATTTTTTAGATTCGCCCTCTGCCTTTGCCCAGCTGCTGAGATCTTCGAAATCGATTGACTGCGACTTTGCAACAAGCAAGGCTTGTTCGAATGCCATCTTGTCATTCCAGTAAAAGAACGCGGCAAGGCGATCTTTGATGCAGTCCGTCGGGGACAACAGCCGCAGGCGGCCCGCGTCTGTGTCACGTATTGCGACCTTATGCACCCGCTCATCGCCGACGGTCAGTGGCCCTGTGGGAAATTCAACGAAGAACTCTGTGTCTGGATGAACAAAATAGCGGTGCTTTTCCGTGAATCCGATCTTTTTTAGAGCGTCTTTGACCTGGCGTCGAGTCACGGGTCCTTCCTCGATGAAGTCGAGATCCCGAGAAACGTAATTACCGTCGGACCAGATCGAGACGCATGCACCCCCAGTCAGGGTGGTCGTGACCCCGGCCTTCGCCAACGTTTCGCAGACCAGGCCAGCAAGCTCCTCGACCGACATGTCGGCAATCGACTTCACAAAGGTTTTCTCTTGCGGCGCGGGCGCTTTCGCGTCATGACGAGTTCGGTGCGGAGTTCTTCAGGATACAAAGACAGTGCCTTTTCAAGCAAAGCACGTAGCTCGTCTCGCATCGGGTAACGAGGGTTGAACTCGTATTCTCGGGTATTGCCGACGTCCCGGCTTACCAGGATGCCCGATCGCTCGAGCCCATCGAGCGCCTTTTGAACAGGATTGAGCGGGACGTCGAAGAACCGGGCAATCTGCCGTGCATAGCCTCGCTCGCGTGCGACGAGGAAGATCATGGCGCGCTCTTTGTTTACGCTTCCGACAAGGTCACCTAACATGGCCGACTTACTTTATATATCAAAAGACCTACTATATAGGTCTACCGACCCGGCCACAAGCACAGGAGCGACCTTCGGATTTTCAGAAATCCAAGTGGTTGATTCAATTTATATTTATCAACGAGGTACCGGGGCGTCCGTTGCTCGTTCCGTACGAGTCTCTATTCCCGGCCACGACATCACTGCCTTGTTAGAATCAGGAGCATGAAAGGCTCGCTCCCCATCCAGTTCCCCGGAAATTTGGCTGGCCGCGAGTTCACCAGGGTCATTGCCGGCGTCAGCACGATTGCCGTTGTAATGGCGGTCGCCATAACCTGGCGCGTCGCACACCGACCCGAGCCACCTTCCTTTTTGCCGATACTCGGCTGGCAATTTCTGGTCTGGCTGCCCTGGATCGGCCTGTACTACGTAGTGCGCTACCTCGTCCGTCGCCTGGGAACTTACCAGGACGCGACCCTCGTCGGACTCATCTTGCACATTCCTGCGGCCATACTGATCGCATCGATCCATCTCCTCTGGTTCTGGCAGGTAAGCAGCCTCACCAGCCCGTTCCTCGATGCACCGCACACCCGGTATGGTGTTTTCGCATTCTTCTTCGTCTTCTGGTTTCTCATTGATCTGTTGCTCTACTGGGCCATACTGGCGCGGCCGGAGCCGGGCCAGCGTGCACAGGAATCGTTGGCGAGTGACGCGACAACTGACGAGTGACGCGACAACCGACCGCTTCGCGGTTCGCAAGGGCCGCACCAAGCATCTCGATCGCGCCGCCGATATTCGCTGGATCGAAGCCCAGGGATACTACGCCGCCCTGCACACCGACAGCGGTAGTTTCCTGTTGCGCAGATCACTCACGAGGCTCGAGGATGAGCTGGATCCGGGGAAATTCATTCGGGTTCACCGTTCCACTATCGTCAACATCGATCATGTCGATGGCATGACCACCAACGACAGTGGCTCCTGCCTGGTCATGCTGGCCGATGGCAAACGCCGTGGCGTCAGCCGTGGCGGACGGCGCAAACTCAGGTCCGTGTTGCGCACCGCTTCCTGACACTGACTGCAAATACCCGTCCGTTCGCTGCAAACCGCTTAACTAAAGGGGTTCCCGGGGTCAGACTGCAGGACAGGACCCAAATGGAAGCACGGCGTGTACCGATTTCTTGTGCCCTTGCTGTTTGCCGGCGCCGCCACGGCTCGCGCCGAAGCCCCGCTTTTCGTCGAAATCCCCGATCATGCGACCGCCGTCGATGGCGGCCTGTCGCGGGGCGTGGCATTCGGCGATGCTGATGGCGACGGCGACGCGGATCTGCTGGTCGCCAATACCATCAATTACCCGGAATTCCTGTACCGGAACGACGGTGACCGTTTCGTTCAGGTGATGGAAACAGCGCCGTCCCTCGCGGGTGGCTATACGGAGGGCGTCAACTGGGTCGACTTCGACAACGACGGCGATCTCGACATCTTCGCGGCCCGAGCCAGGGGCGCCAACAGCCTGTACCGTAATGAGGGTGACTGGACCTTTGTCGAGCAGGAGGCCGGGGACCTGTCCACCGATCACGCCTCGAGCTCGATGGCTTGCTGGGCCGAACTCGATCGCGATGGTTGGCTCGACGTCTTACCTCGAAGGACGCTCGTTCGCGCGAGTTGATAGCAACGTGGTTGCGAGAGCAGGTGGCGACGGCCGCAGCTGCGTATTTGCCGATCTGAATGGCGACGGCAACCCGGATCTCTATGTCGGCAATTTCGTCGACTCGTCGACAGAACCGGCAACAAAGCAGCGTAACTATCTCTATTTCAACCAAGGCG
This sequence comes from Woeseiaceae bacterium, assembly GCA_037386205.1. Lineage (GTDB taxonomy): Bacteria > Pseudomonadota > Gammaproteobacteria > Steroidobacterales > Woeseiaceae > UBA1847. Next base: position 2,808 of record JARRMH010000489.1, read on the forward strand.
ACTTCCGATTCACCGAGATCCTCGAAGGCCATGCGGTTGAATCGCGTGCCCTCACCTACGGGGTGTCAGCCACTGACGCAGACAATGACGGCGACCTCGATCTGTTTGTCACCAACATAGGCGCCGGCGACCATAAGCGCCTGTACCTGAACAACGGTGACGGGATTCTGGATCTGTACGACGCCGGCCTGTCCACGCCA
>JARRMH010000490.1:0-2974 GCA_037386205.1 Woeseiaceae bacterium
ATCGACATCTGGCGGTTGATTTCCTTGATCTCGGAAATTTTCAGCCGGGTCTCTTCCTCTACCTGCACCAGCTTGCGCTGGGCGCGCAGAATGTCGTCCTTCAGCTTGGCCAGCGTCGAAGAGTGCTTGCGCTTCGCACGGATATGCTTCTCGACCCACGCAAGATCGGTCTCGCTCTTCGGGAAGCTCGCCAGAAAGTCCTTGCGGGGCATGCCGGCGTCACGCACACATATCTGCATGACCAGCCGCTCCTGCGTACGAATGACGGACACGACCGTGCGGAGGTGTTTCACCAGCAGGTCATGCATTTCCTCTACTGCCGCCCTTTCAATTATTTCATTTTCACTGCCCAGTAACCGTTCTAAGCGGTCAATATCCTCTTTATGGGTTCTGATGATCAGATCAACAAAATCACGCCACGCAACGATCAAGCCTTCTTTTCCAGAGCGAACATGTTTCAGCTGCCTTCCATTCCCCTCGATGGCCTGGCTGAGGAATTCTGCGGTCTGGTCGTCGGGCTCGATGAGCAGGATCGTGGCGGCCTTCAAGGTGACGCAGCTCCTTAACCTTCGTCATCTGCCGGGGGCATGAGGTAGCCGATCCCCTGCCGGGTTACGATATGGATGGGGTTCTTTGGATCGGGTTCGATCTTCTGCCGCAGGCGGCTGAGGCAGACCCACAGGATCTCCTTGTCATCTTTATACTCAGGCCCCCAAACCGAGGTCAGCAGTTCCTCCGGACTGAGCACATTTCCCATCGCGTTAGCGAAGGTTTGCAGCAGGCGGTACTCCGTGGCCGTAAGCGATATTGGTTCCTCATCCACGAGCACCGAGGCTTTTGCGAGGTCAATCTCCAGATTGTGATGCTTGAAAACTGGTTGGTGGAATCCTTCGACGGTCCCGCGTTCAGCCCGGCGCAGGACGGCTCGTACGCGCGCCAGCAGTTCCTGGGCAGAGAAGGGTTTGACGATGTAATCATCGGCGCCGGCATCCAGGCCACGCACACGATCGCGTTCTTCGCCCTTGGCGGTCAGGATGATGATCGGCACCGAGGAGAACTCTCGAATCCGCTCACAGGCGGTGAATCCGTCCATGACGGGCATCATCACATCGAGCAGCACGATGTCTGGCTGCTCTTCAGCGACCGCATCAACAGCCTGCTGGCCATCCATCGCAGTGATCACTGCATAGCCGGCGGTTTCCAGGTTGATCTGGACCAGAGCCAGATACCTAGGTTCATCGTCCACAACCAGGATATTCGTCGGTTCAGACATCGGAAGACTCCTGAGCTTGTGTTGGGTTCGGTTCCAGGGGTAATTCGAAGAAGAATGTTGTGCCCTTCCCGGGTTCGCTTTCCACGCCAATCTCGCCGCCATGCGCTTCTACGATCCGGCGGCTGATGTACAAGCCAAGGCCGGTGCCGCGAATGCTGCTCGATTGAGGCATACGGAAGAAGCGTTCGAACAGATGCTTCGTATGTTCCGGTGGAATGCCCGGTCCCTGGTCGATCACTTCAATCCGCACACGTTATTTCTTCGCCACGACCCGGACCGTAACCGCTGAGCCCGGGGCGTATTTGTTTGCGTTGGTGAGCATGTTATCGAGGACCTGCGCGATGCGCGTCGGATCGAGGCGGACGAGAGGGAGCGTATCGGCCATCTCGATATTGATCTGCACTTCGGGATGGGCCCCCTCCAATCCGCTCTCGAGGCGAGATGAATCGAGCAGGTTGTCGATCAGTTCACGCAGCCGGTCTGCCTCGTCATCGATGATGCGCAGGAACTCCTCCTGCTCATCCTCCTCCCAGCTGGTGTCCTCGCGCAGGAGCGTGGTTACATAGCCTTTGATGAATCCGAGCGGTGTGCGCAGTTCGTGTGAAATGGTCGAGATGAATTCATCCTGCATGCGGGCGAGCTCGCGCTGTGCTTCAAGGCTGGCGATGCGACGCGCCATGCGTCGGTTCTCGAGCAGCTGGCCAACGTGCCAGGCGACAAACTCCGCCAGGCGGATGTGCTCCGCCGGGTAGGAGGGGCCGCCAAACCGGGCGAACACAAGGCTGCCGACACAGCGCCCGGCGACCAGCAAGGGAAGCCCGAGATAATCACGGCGCCGGTCGCGTTCCTTGACGCTTGCCCCGGCATCTTCCTGGCGCAGGGTTGTCTGGCCGCTGCGAAAGGCTTCCTGCGCAGCCTGCTCTCCCCAGGCTAGTTCAGCGCCGCGCGAGCGGCCCCGGCCCAACGCCCGGGCGTAGTGCGGCTCGAGCTCTGAGCTCTCCTCGTCGTACAGGTAGAGCGCGACGGTGTCGAAAATAAAAATCGTGCGCGCCAGGCGGAAGACCGCATCAAGTCCGGATTCGGTATCGAATGTCTCGGCGACGATGCGCGCGATCGCATAGACGGCATTTAACTCGGTACCGTGGGTGAGCGTTTCCGTAGGGATGAGCGGACTGGTCATCGAGCGCTCACGCCGTGGGCACGGTGAAGGAGAAAACCGTACCCTGCTCCTCTGCGCTTTGCACGTTCAGCTGACTGCCATGCGCCTCGACGATCAATTTAACCAGCGCCAGCCCCAGTCCGGTTCCTCCGTATCTGCGGGTAGCGGAGCCATCCAGCTGATGGAAGGGTTCAAAGATCTCTTCCAGACGGTCCACCGGAATGCCGATCCCTGTATCGCGAACCGTCAGGTCGACTCCCAGGTCGCTGCGCAAGGCGCCCACGACGACTTGACCTTCGGCCGGGGTGAACTTTATGCCGTTATCAACAAGCTGAAAAAGCGCCCAGGAGAGCCGTTCTTGATCGATCTTCACCTCGGGCAGGCCATCTGCAAGATCAACCTCAAGCCTGACGCCAGCCTTCTCCGCCTTGGGCTGGGAGCGCTGAATGACGCCCTCGATCATGGGTGCAATCGCAGTTGGCGCAACCCGCAACGTCAACCCCTCGCGGGCCGCCGTCGAAAATTCGATCAGGTCTTCGATA
>JARRMH010000491.1:0-2930 GCA_037386205.1 Woeseiaceae bacterium
GATGCCGGTGGGCCGAGGGCGTCAGCCTCGACTATATCCGCTACCACGACGAGGAATGGGGCGTACCGGTCTGCGATGACCGCACGCAATTCGAATTCCTGATCCTCGAAGGCGCCCAGGCGGGTCTCAGCTGGTCGACGATACTCAACAAGCGCGCCGGCTATCGCCGGGCCTTCGCCGATTTCGATCCCGCAAAGGTTGCGCGCTTCACAAAGAAGCGCGTCGAGAAACTGCTGCAGGACCCGTCGATCGTCCGCAATCGGCTCAAGGTCGAATCGACGGTAACGAATGCCCGTGCGTTTCTCCGCGTGCAGGAAGAGTTCGGCTCGTTCAGCGACTACATCTGGACGTTCGTCGACGGCAGGCCCGTGCAGAACAGGTTTCGCCGCGACAGCGATATTCCCGCCACTTCGGCCGTGTCCGATGCCCTCGCGAAGGATCTGAAGAAACGTGGCTTCAGGTTCGTCGGTAGTACCATCATGTATGCGCACATGCAGGCGACGGGCCTGGTCAATGACCACGTCGTGGGGTGTTTTCGTTACAAGCCGTGCGCAAGGATGGGACGAGCGACTTGAATTAACAGGCAAGGCCAAGGAATATCGGTGCCGTTCTCCTTAGGAGCTTTGCTATGTCGGACCAGATCAATAACAAACCGACGACGGCGTACTGGATTATTTCCGGCGTACTCCTCGTGTGGAATCTCATCGGCCTGATGTTCTACTACCAGCAGTCCACGCTGACGCCCGAGATCATGGCGAACGCGGGGCTTACCCCGCAGCAGATCGCTCACATCACGAACACGCCCGCCTGGGCGCATGCCGGATATGCGTTCGCGGTCAATGCCGGTGTGCTCGGAGCGATTCTTTTGTTGCTGCGCAAGGCATGGGCTATCCCGCTGTTCGTCCTCTCTCTGGTCGGCGCGCTCGTACAGGACCTCGATGCGATGGTGCTGCGGGACGGCATCGCTGCATGGGGCAACGCCGGGCTGATTTTGCCCGCCATCGTTATCGTGATCTGCCTCTACGAGATCTGGTATGCGCGCTCGGCGAAAGCCAGGGGTTGGCTGACCTAGTTACCGATCGTCACCAGCGTGAGCCCCGAGAGGCCCTGCGGGGTGACGTGGGAAATGGCGCCGAGGTAGATCGTGTTCGAGGTCAGCCCCGCCCAGTCGACCGTCACCGTGCCGGTCGTGCCGGCACTGACGAAGTCGGGCCCGCTCGCGCTCATGTTCCCCTGGTTGCCGACCTCCGCGAACGACCAGCCGAGTAACTGGTAGTTAGCCCCCGGGCCGCCCTGGATTTCGTCGGTCTCGAAACCGTGGACGAAGACGGCGTACGTCGCGTGCAGCTCACGCCATCGGTGCCGCAGTAGTAGACGTACATGTCGAGATCGTCGTCACCGTCGGTCAGCGCGTCGTAGAGGGCGAAACGCGCAAACAGCTGGCCCGAAGGGATCGAGATGACGTGTCGCGTGACGCCGTTTGTTTCGCGGAACGAGAACGTCTTGGTCGGGTCGTTATCGACGAATCCGTCGAGGATCAGCGGCAGGCTGAGCCCGTGCACGCGCGGTGTGTAAGGGCCGGAGTAACCGAACTCCACCTCGAAGCTGAAGGTCCCCGAACCACCCAGTGTCGTGATCTCGTCGGGCGCCAGCACCGACGTCGGCTTGACGACGACCGGAGAGTACACCTCGTGCGTATCCGAAACCCAGGTCAGCGACCCGAAGCGCCACAAATCGAGTGGTGCGGACAGGTAGGTCGCTGTCACGTCGAAACTCGCCGACTCACCCGGGCCGAGCGACAGGCTGGCGGGTACGACCTCGAGCTGCATGCCGGGAGGCGGCGTGACCTGTGCCGTGAAAGAACCGGCCTCGTCGCTGACGTTGGTAACGCGCCGGGTCACGGTTTGCGAGTTCGCGAGTCGCGACATCGTTATGGACGGCAGGTTGAGTTCGCGCGCCGCGAACGCATGCCCGGCCGCTTCGAGTTCGTCGCAACGGGTCTCGGATACGGTCGGTGCCTCGATGCCACAGGCAAACGCGTCGAACTCGTCGTTGCTGATGTCGTAGACGAGCCCGGGGTCGAACGCGTCGTTGGGCACGATATGCCCCGCGCCGAAGTCGAGGGGGGTCGCGTCGGCGAGCCCGGTCGAGCTCACGACATCCTGGCGCGCAGTCGTCATCAACGCCGACTTGATGGCTGCGGGCGACCACTCGGGGTGCGCCTGGCGTAGCAGTGCGGCCACGCCGGCGACGTGCGGCGTCGACATCGACGTGCCGCTGAGATAGGCAAAATTCTCGCCCGGGATCGAGTACGCGGAATCGGGGGAGAAACCGGACAGGATATTGACCCCCGGAGCCGTTACGTCGGGCTTCAGGATGTCGGGCACGGGCGCCGGCCCGCGCGCCGAGAACGAGGCCATTTCGTTGCCGGTGTCGGTGCTGGTCAACAGGAAGCTTTTCTGGAGAATCGCGGTAACGTCGTTGCCCGCATCCAGTTCGGCCAGGATCAGGCTGGCGTCGGCCTGGCCGATCATCAGGGCCGGAATGTCCGACAGGCCCGCATCGCCATGCATGACGATCGGGTCGCCCGCGATGTTGTAGACGAGCGCGGCAATCGCGCCGGCGTCTGCCGCATTGCGGACCATCTCGTCGAACCGGCAACCCGAGCGCTGCAGGAAGGCGATATTGCCGTCGATCTCGTCGCTATTAACAAGCGACTGGCACCCGTCGTTGACCGAGCCCGTGTCGCCGCCATCGAGGGACGTATCGTCATCATCCGCGAGCACCACGCTCGCCTCAAGTGGGTCCACGTCCTCGAGCGGTGGTGTGAACAGCGCCTCCTTGACCGCATAGCGCCCGGCGACCTCGGGCGGCGCCGTAATCTCCATGGCCTCGACATTCGATTCGCCGTCGCGAGTGGATGCGGCCGC
>JARRMH010000492.1:0-2605 GCA_037386205.1 Woeseiaceae bacterium
CGACGAGTTCGGAGAGCTCGGCGTCTGGCAGGGCATCGTTGCTGAGTTCCTCGAGGTTACACCCGAGTTTCTCGCAGTCTGGATGGCTATCAACCTGCCCTTTCTGACGTCGCAGCCGACGTTCAATGGTCCGGGAGGTCGCGATGGCGACGGCAACCACCACGAGCCCGTCGATGTCCAAAAAGACGAGGCGGGGCGTTACGCGGAGAAAGTCAGGAACGAGTTCCTGAGCGGCATTCCCGAGTCGCTCGGTACCAACGTGCTCGCGATCTCATCCGATCTGCACTATCTGCATGTGTACACGGATCAGGGGCGCTGCATGATACTCGGTTCGCTGCAGCGCGCCGCCGACGCCATGGGCGAGGATGGCATGCGTGTACATCGCGCGCACTGGGTGGCACGCAGTGCGATTGTGAAGATCATCAAAGACGGACAACAGTGGTACTGCGTGCTAACGAACGATCTGAGGGTGCCAGTCAGCCGACGCAAGAAATCGACCGTGGCGGGATGGTTCGGACACTCGACCAGGATTGTTTCAGTGACCCGTTCGAAGCGCGATACAGCCTAGTCAACCGAGAAGCGGTTCACTTGCTCGTCAGCACGACGACAACGCGAAGATCAAGCATCTGTCCGCACTGGCTATGGGTATCCATATGTTGCGGCGCTGCGGCAACAGACCCCGTCGCTCTTCTCTCTGGACCTCAGAATCGCTTGGAATCGAACGACTCTCACCTTTATGCTCCGCCGAGCCCAGGTGAGAGCTAACTCCCTGCTTTGCGGGTGTAGTTCAATGGCAGAACATCAGCTTCCCAATCGGAGTCGCTGAGTTGGGCACGCCGATAACCGCTTGATTCCCGTGGTCTTCTGACCACCGATTTCAACGAGTTAGATCACCCTAAAGTAACCGACTGAGTCTTGTGGGCTTTCTGAGTATGCTCAGTTTTACTCTCACCGAGTTGCCTATTTGACAGTCATAGTTGGGCTGTCCCCTCGGAAGCGGTGAGTCGCAGGTTGGAATCAAGCCCCCGCTAACAAATGACAAAGGGTCCCTTCAGGGGCCCTTTTTCATTTCTGGGCAAAGCTCCCAGATTCAGAGGTTGTTGCGTGATGCGCAACACGCTATAATTCGCCAGTGATAAAGTCATTCAGGCACAAGGGCCTGCGGCGCTATTTTGAAACGGGCAGCAAGTCCGGAATTCAGGCCAAACATGCTGCTCGACTTCGCTTGCAGTTAGCGGCTCTCGATACCGCCCAGGCTGTCGAGGACATGGACATCCCGGGTTACCGGCTCCATCCTCTCAAGGGGCGGGCAAAGAATCGCTGGTCAATTTGGGTTAGCGGAAACTGGAGGCTTACCTTTGAATTCAAAGACGGGAATGCCTACATACTGGACTACGAGGACTATCACTAATGGCCATGCACAATCCACCACATCCCGGCGAGTTTATCCGGGCAACCTATATTGAGCCGTTCGGTGTGAGTATCCGGTCGTTGGCTGAGAACCTGGGCGTATCGGCGTCCACTTTGGCACGTGTCGTCGCTGAGCGCAGTGCGGTTAGCCCGGAGATGGCGCTGCGCCTGTCAAAGGCACTTGGCCGGTCGCCGGAGAGCTGGCTAGCGATGCAGGACGACTATGATCTCTGGCAGGCAAAAGAAATCTACAAACCTCTCGAAGGTGCGCAAAGTTCGGTTCGCGGTGAACGCCTAATTTTTTCTCTCCGGGCCTCAGAATCGCTTGGAATCCCAGTACTCTCACTTTTATGCTCAGCCAGACCTGAGTGAGACGTAACTCCCTGATTTGCGCGAGGGTAGTTCAATGGTAAAACATCAGCTTCACAATCGGAGTCGCTGAGTTGGCCACATCTGTAACCGCTTGATTTCCCGCGCAAACTGTCCCCGAAAAAGCCGGAATAGCTACGGCGTGTACCAGATGGGGCTCGTGTACGCACGCTCCTGGATGCTGGCGGGCACATCGTCAGGTCGCTCGACGCCGAACACCTTGGCATCGATCGTCGTCCACCGCGGCGTCGGGATTTCGAGCACCCGCACATAATAGAAAGCCTTCTGGGCCGGGTTGAAATTCGGATCCCGCCAGTATCCCTGCAAAACGGCCGCACCTATCGCGTTGGTGTACGTGGCTTCCTCGACATTGACCGTGTTCCCGACCTCGAGCCGGGCGCGGCCGTCGGTGCCAATCGGGCGATTGTCCGATACCGCGATGTCGTAGACCCTTTCCCGTGTCTCGCCATCATCATCAAGCCAGCCCTTGATCACCTGGACACGATCGAGGTTGGCACCGTCGGGGTCGCGAATTGCCCTTACCAGGAACGACGGCGCCGTGTCCGAAGTCGAAAGTTCGCCGCCCATCGGCACGCCGTTGTCATAGCCATACTTCGCAAAATCTGAGCGATACAGGTCATCCTCGCTGAAATCGAAGCCGCCAAAGACGCGTACACGAATGCGGGTACCCGTTGTCGCGAATACCTCCTGGCGTTTCATCGCATCCCAGATCGCCTCGCGGGTATTCTCCCGCGCCCACACCGCAGCGAGACCGGAGGCGCTGTTCTGGCGGGCATAGATCTGGTGGCCTTCAGGCGCCGGCCGG
>JARRMH010000493.1:0-2844 GCA_037386205.1 Woeseiaceae bacterium
GCCAAGCGACGTCGAGACGCTGCAAACCGTGCCGACGACCGACAGCGAGGCGCTCGAAAAGTACCTTCTTGCGATGCAGATCGCCAAGCGCCGGACCTATGAAGCCCTGCGCCAGGCCGAATCTTACCTCGTCGACGCAAGCCACACCGATCCGTCGTTTGTCGACGCCTGGACAGGGCTCGCGCTGGTGCGAGGAGAACTGTTTGCCACCGGCGCTATCAACCTGCAGCGGTACACTGACGGAGCCGGCCTCGCTGTCTCGAAAGCCCTGGAACTCGACCCCCGGAATGCTCTCGGGATCGCCGAAAAAGCTCGCATCCTCGCAGCCGAGAACAAGGTCGAGCGCGCCGAGGAAGCCTTCCAGACCGCCCTGCGGCTGGCACCCCAGAACTCGAACGTGCATGAAAACTACGGCGAGTGGCTCATCTCCCGCGGCCGACTCGAGGACGCGCGTGAGGTCCTGCAATCCGGGCTCGAGTATGATCCGCTGTCGCCCCTCCTGCTGTTCCAGCTGGGGCGCGTCGAGATGTATCTCGGCAACCCCCAACGCAACGTCGAACTCGGAAAGCGATTGCTCGACATCGATCCGTCGACCGTTTACGGCTATGTAGCCCTGCTGCAGGCAAGAATCTGGCAAGGTCAACTTGCGAAGGCCTGGCCGTGGTACGTCAAGACCATCGAGACCGATGCGGATGACTACGAAACCTGGGCGCACGCGGCCGTCTTCATGGAAGACCTCGGCCTTCCCGAGTACGCCGATCGGTACCTCGCGAAGGCCGAATCGCTAAGCGCCAATGCGCCGGTCGTCGTCAAGTGCAAGGTCATGATCCTGGAGACTCGCGGCCGACAGGCCGAAGCGGTGGCGCTGGTACGCCGAAGCCTGGAGGCCGGCATCGACGATCGCTGGGGGTCGGACCGCGTCCTGTTGCGCACGATCAGGGACGCCGCGTTCGACAGCGGCGGTCTGGACTCTGCCATTGCACTTTATCGCGACCGGACGCCCTCGTTGTTTGCCGATAATCCCGTTATTACTACGCTGAACGCCAGCCAGACAGCCGACCTTGGTCTGCTCCTTCAAGCGATGGGTGAAAGCGAGCGTGCACAGGGTCTCCTGGCCGCTGCCCTTGAATGGTATGACCGCACCCAGCCCGACGGGGTCTATGGTTACGTCCTCGGCATCCTCAAACCCGAATTGCTGGCCGTCGCGGGGGACAGCGAGGCAGCGGTCGCGTCGTTGCGGCATGCGATAGAAAGCGGCTATCGCTGGCAGTGGCGCTGGGCACTTAACAATCCGAATTTCGACAGCATTCGGGATCTGCCCGCGTTTCGCGAACTGCAGGAAACCATAGAGGCGGACATGGACTCACAACGCCTGAGTCTCGCCAAGATGCCTGACCTCGGCGAATTCGACCTGCGCGATGCGCCGGCAAAATAGTATAGTGACCGCCCGATAATTCGAATACAGACCTTCGGGGGGGTTCCCAGGCTGTGACCAGACGGTCGAAACAAGCAACAGCGAACCTGCAGACACGGCATTTGAAAGTCGTTACCAGCCATTGCCATCGGACACGACCCTTATTACGGGCGCGACGGTCCTGACCGGGACCGGCGAGCGGCTCGATGGCGCAGATGTCCTGATCCGCGACGGCAAGATCGCCGCAGTCGGAACGGACCTGCCAGCCGACGACGCGGTCGTCGTGGATGCCTCCGGCAAATGGGTGACACCCGGCATCATCGACGTTCATTCGCACCTCGGCGTCTATCCATCACCCGGCACCGAATCGCACTCCGACGGCAATGAGATGACGGCGCCCGTGACGGCCGAGATCTGGGCAGAGCATAGCGTCTGGCCCCACGACCCAGGTTTTACGACGGCACTGGCGGGAGGCGTCACGTCGATGCAGCTGCTGCCGGGGTCGGCCAACCTGATCGGCGGCCGAGGCGTCACGATCAAGAACGTGCCGGGACGCAATGTCATGGAAATGAAGTTTCCGGGCGCTCCGCATGGCCTGAAAATGGCGTGTGGCGAAAACCCGAAGCGCGTCTATGGCGGCAAGGGCCAGGCGCCAAGCACGCGCATGGGCAACGTGGCCGGTTACCGGGCTGCCTGGATCGAGGCCGCCGACTATCGCGACAAGCTCCAGTCAGCCGGCAATGGCGAAGCAGAAGCACCGACGCGCGATCTCAAGCTGGAGACCCTGATGGGCGTGCTGGACGGTGAAATCATCGTGCACAACCATTGCTACCGCGGCGACGAGATGTCGATCATGCTCGAGCTCGCCGAGGAATTCGGTTACAAGGTAGGTACGTTCCATCACGCTGTAGAGGCCTACAAGATCGCCGATCTGCTGGCCGAGGCCGATACCTGCGCTGCGATGTGGGCCGATTGGTGGGGTTTCAAAATGGAAGCCTATGACGGCATTCGCGAGAACATTGCGCTCGTCGACAACGCCGGCGCCTGTGCGATCGTGCATTCGGACTCGGATATCGGTATCCAGCGGCTGAACCAGGAAGCCGCCAAGGTCATGGGGGCGGCAGCACGGGTCGACATGGAGATCCCGCCTGAACGCGCAATCCGCTGGTTAACTTCGAACGCAGCTAAGTCGCTCGGCGTGCTCGACCAGACCGGGACGCTCGAGGCCGGCAAGATGGCCGACATCGTAATCTGGAACGGCAATCCGTTCAGCGTGTATACGCTGGCCGAACGCGTGTACGTCGACGGCGCCCTCGCCTACGAGCTCGGCAACGACGACATCAACCCCGTTACCGATTTCACGCTCGGTACCACGGCTGCTGCCGGAGGTGCCCGATGAGTCGTATCATTACTGCATTCGCCTGCGCTGT
>JARRMH010000494.1:0-2501 GCA_037386205.1 Woeseiaceae bacterium
GCCAGCATCCTGATCACCGGCGCCAGCCGCGGCATCGGACTCGAACTCTGCCGTCAATTCAGGGACCGGGGCGATGACGTCAGCGCCGTCTGTCGCGATCCGAGCCCGGCCCTCGAGGAACTGGGCGCCGAAATCATCGAGCACATCGATGTAGCCCGGGATGACGACGTGGAGCAGCTGCGCTACGCGCTGAAGGGTCGCAAGATCGACGTGCTGATCAATAACGCAGGCATGCTCCGCGGCGACGACATCGACACCGTGGACTACGACGACATGATCGAGCAGTTCCGGGTCAACACCCTCGGCCCGCTCCGCGTGACACGGGCGCTGCTGGACAATCTCGAACAGGGATCGAAGGTCGGTATCGTGTCCAGCCGCGTCGGCTCGGTCGGCGATAATGGTTCGGGCAACAACTACGGATACCGGGTTTCGAAGGCAGCCGTGAACATGGTGGGCAAGAACCTGAGCCACGACCTGAAGCCCCGCGGCATTGCCGTCGCCCTGCTGCACCCGGGGCTCGTCGCCACCGACATGACCGGCGGCCGCGGTATCCCGCCCGAGAAGGCCGCGGCCGGGCTCATCCAGCGCATGGACGAGCTGAACCTGGACACGACCGGCCACTTCTGGCACGCCGAGGGCGAAGAACTCCCCTGGTAGGCCGATGAGTGTACTCGGGACCGGCGGCTCAGGCCGCCAGTTGCAGCATGTAGAAATGTGCGCCCTGATCGTCCTGAACAACGCTCAATCGACCGGCCGGCGTGTCGAAGGGCTCTGCATGTACCTGGCCTCCGAGCTGCGCCAGGCTCTCGACCCGGGCGTCGACGTCGTCGACGGCGAAATAGACGCTCCAGTGAGACGGCATCTCGCCCCACTGCTCGTTCATCTGCAGTAAGCCACCATTCGTCCGCTCGCCGTTGCGGATCACGTAATAGGTCGTCGGTGCATCCTCGTTGAGCGCGTAGTCCCAGCCGAAGATGTCGTGGTAGAACTCCCGCGCGCCGTCAATATCGCGGCATGCGAGTTCGTTCCAACAGAATGCACCAGCCTCGTTGCACACGGCTGCCCCCTTGTGTTCGAGAGGCTGCCACAGTGACAAAGCAGCTCCTTCCCGGTCGGTCACTACCGCCATGTGCCCGGCGTCGAATATCTGCATCGGCGCCATCGCTATGCCGCCGCCACTGGCTTCGGCACGGCCGACGGCCGCGCCCAGGTCGGCCACCGTGACGTAGCTCGCCCACACGCCCGGCATGCCCTGCTGCAGCATCTCGTCGGGCATCTGGCCCAGCCCGGCCATCTCGTCGTCGTCCCGCATGAACATGATGTACGGCGGACCGCCCCGGGTGTCCTGGTCCCGGGCGGACCAGCCGAATAACGCCCCATAGAACCGCTTCGCCTGCGCAACATCCCTCGTCATCAGATCGACCCAGCTGAATGTGCCGGGCGGATAGGAATCGAACCGTGCCATGCCCCCCCGATGCATGCGGATATTTGTGAGTGTTCTGATCTTGGCACTCGTGTGCCTCGAAGCCGACGCGGCAGAAATCCGCCTGAATGACGGCAGCGTCGTCGTCGGTACGATTCTCAGGCTGGTCGACGGTGAGGACCTCGTCGTGGACACCGAGTACATGGACGAGGTCACGATCGAATGGCAGTCGGTCGCTGGCATCAGCGGCACCCAGGTCGTCGATATCATTACCTATGACGATCGGCGGTTCATTGGCACCGTCGTGTTCGACCGGGGAGACGTGACGATCTATGCCGACGGCGAAACCATGGTCGCACCCCAAGATATTTTCTCTATAGAGGAACTCAGCGACTCGTTCTGGGACGCCATCGACGTCTACACCGACCTCGGGATGAATATCGTCCGGGGTAACAACGAAGTGACGCAGCTGAGCTTCGGTGCGGGTGTCGGCTACGAGGGGAAGGATTTCGAAACATCAGTCGACGCATCGACGATCATAAACGAGCAGCTGGAGACCCAGGATACGCGCCGGACAACCTTCAACGCGTCTTATACCTATCTCATCAGCACGAGATGGCAGGGCAGCGGATTCTATCAGTTCGAATCCGACGAGCAGCAGGACCTGGAGGGCCGTAGTCTGATCGGCAGCTATCTCGGCCATCGCATTCTCAATAGTCGGCGGCACCGCTTCGATGTGTACGCCGGTGTCGCGATCAACTCGGAGAAATTCGAGGGTCTGCCAAGAGAAGAAACGCCGGAAGGGCTGGTCGGTGCCGCCTACCGGCTGCGTTCCATAGTCGATCTCGACACGCGCCTCACTTTCTTCCCGAACCTCGAGGAGAGCGGCCGGCTGCGGTCGCAGTTTGACGCGACGCTGAGTGTCGATCTGTTCGCGGATCTCGACTTCAAGCTCACGGCCTACAACCGGTACGACAGCGACCCGCCTGAGGCCAACGACAAGAACGACAGCGGCCTGACAGTAGGCCTGAGTTGGGAGTACTGAGTCACCAGGCGGTTGGATGATAAAAAAAGGCCG
>JARRMH010000495.1:0-3450 GCA_037386205.1 Woeseiaceae bacterium
GTCAACCGAACCGGGCTCGCGGCCTGGCTCGGCAGCAGCCTGCAGGCCGTCGGAACCTTGCCGCTGCCCGTCGTCGTCATCATCGCGGCCGCCTTGATCATCTTCCTGACCGAATTGACGAGCAATACGGCCACGACGGCCACGTTCTTACCGGTCGTCGGAGCCATCGCGATCGAAGCCGGGTTCGACCCGATCACGGTAACGGTGCCGGTAACCTTTGCGGCGAGTTGTGCGTTCATGTTGCCGGTTGCCACGCCGCCGAACGCCATCGTATTCGGTTCGGGCATGCTCACGATTCCGAAGATGGCGCGCGCGGGCTTCCTGCTCAACCTCGTCGGCATCGGCATCGTTTCACTCGCAGCGCTGTACCTCGCACCCAGGTTTCTTTAGGGAGAACTCACCGTGTCGGATCAATACGACGTAGGCAGACAGAACAGGGTCCGGCAACTTGCCGCAAAAGCCCGCTACGACCGGGAGACCGTGCACCGCCTGCTCGATTGCGGACTCGTCGCCCACGTCGGCCTGGTGCAGAACGGCGAACCCGTCGTCGTGCCGATGCTGTACGGACGCGACGGCGAGACGCTCTACCTCCACGGCGCCCGCAAGGCACGCATCATCCGCATGCTCGAGCAGTCATCGCGGGCGTGCGTGAACGTGACGCTGCTCGACGGACTGGTCCTTGCGCGCTCGGCGTTCGCGTCGTCGATGAACTACCGGTCGGTGACGGTTTTCGGCAACGCACGCCTCGTCGAGGCGCTGGACGAAAAGAAACACGCGTTGCACGTCATCAGCGAGCACGTACTGCCCGGGCGCCGCGAGGAGCTGCGCGCATCGCTCGATACGGAGCTGAAGATGACCGGCGTCATCGCGATCGACATCGGGTCCGCCTCGGCCAAGGTTTCGTCCGGCGACGGACGACGAGACCTGTGACCTGGACACGCCGGTATGGGCAGGCGTGCTGCCAATTGAGACGCGCCGTTTGACGCTCCAGCCCGATGACCGGGTCTCTCCCGGGACGCAGCCCTCGCCGGCACTGCGCGCGCTCGAAAACACGCGCCTATAAAAGGTCGCGCGTGTGCTCCGCTTCCAGGCGGAGCAAGGCCTCCTTGGTGTCGAGGCCACCGCCGAATCCCGTCAGGTCGCCCGTGCTGCCGATCACGCGATGGCAGGGAATGACGATCGGTATCGGGTTGCGGCCGTTGGCAGCACCCACGGCGCGCACGGCCTTGGGGCGACCGACACGTCGCGCAATATCCCCGTAACTCACGGTTTCGCCATACGGGATGTCCCTGAGGGCGCGCAGTACGCTCACCTGGAACTCGGTGCCGGTCAGGCTGAGCGGCAGATCGAATTCGCGACGCTCGCCGGCGAAGTACTCACGCAGCTGCCGGCACGCCTCGGCAAGCGGCTTTTCGTTGAAGATCCAGTCCGGCTCCGGTGCGCGACGCATCACGCCGTGCGGAAACCCGATCATGGAGAGGCCATCGGCGTCGCCGGCTACGAGCAGCTCGCCGATCGGCGTATCGGTATAGCAGTAGTACACAGTCAGCCTCCGCGTTGGTTGTCAGAATGCCAGGCCAGCAATGCCGCATAGGCGCGCCACGGGCGCCAGTCTTGCGCACGTGCCTCGAGCTCTGCCTGGCGCAGGCGTCTCCCCGCGTCGGCATCAAAAGCGCGCAGCAATCCGAGATCCCCGGCGGGGAATGCGTCGGGATTCTTGAGGGCACGCATCGCTGCCCCGCATCGAAGCAGACGTCGCCTGCCATCACGGCACGCGCGAGTTCCCTGATCGATTGCGCGCGGCTGCGGATGATGCCCGCCGTCTCGAGCCGCGCACGGACGAGGCGATCCGGCGCGGGGAACAGCCGGTCCGGTGACGCTCCGCTTGCCTCGCTCGCGATGCGCCGCCCGTATTTCGCCACGAGCCGGGCGGCAAGGGTGGTTGCGGCTCGCACCGACACCTGCTGACCGAGTATGGCGCGTACCGCCAGTTCCCAGCCGTCCCAGGCACCCGGTACCCGCACGCCGGGATTGTCTGCGAGCCAGCTGCCCAGCAGTTCATCGCATCGCAGGACCCGGGTTATGTCGTCGATAGGGGCATCGACGTCGAACAGGCTCCGCACCCGCTGCACGACCCCGAACAGGCTCTCGGTCGCTATGCCGGAAACGGTCAGCGACAGCGCACCGCCGACGTCCCGGACGACGAGGAGTCCGCATCCGGTACCGGCCTCGATGACGCGCTCATACCGATCATCGGCAATGCGTTCGATACCGGGGATTGCGCGCGCCGCGAAAAACTCGAGCAAACGACTCCAGTCGTACGGCTCGCGGTAAGTTATGAGCAGGCTGAGGGGTCGCTTCGCATCCGGCGTGCCCTGCCCGCCACGGCGTAACTCCCGCGGCGGCCGGCCGTAGGTGCTGCGAAACGCGTCGTTGAAACGCCGCACGCTGCCGAATCCTGCCGCCACACAGACCTCCTTCATCGGCAGCGCGGTCTGATCAATGAGCCGCTTCGCGAAGTGGAGCCGTTGCGTGTGCGCGACCGCGAGGGGGCTGGCGCCCACGTGCTTCGTAAACAGGCGCCGCAGGTGCCGGCTGGTGACACCGAGACGTTCGGCAAGTTGTTCGATGTTGCCGTCCTCGAGCGCGCCGGCCGCAATCAGCCGCAACCCGCGTTGCACGGTTGCCGACGTTCCGGCCCATGCGGGCGTTCCCGGGGCGCACTCGGGGCGACACCTGAGGCACGGCCGAAAGCCCGCCTCGCCGGCGGCCGCGGCGGTCGGAAAAAAGCGTACGTTTTCACTGCGCGGCAGGTTGGCAGGACAGATCGGCCGGCAATAGATTCCGGTGGTCCTGACACCGACAAAAAAGAGGCCATCGAAGCGGGCGTCGCGGGACAAACGCGCACGCTCGAAAACTTCATCGTCGAACTCGATACGGCCTTTCATGCAAACGAGTATACGCGCCTTGCAGGGTGAAATTAGCCCTGCGGGTAGGTCGTGTTCGTCGAGACGGCGCGCAGCGTCCGATCCGTGTAGTCGCGGTTCAGCACGAGCTCCTCGAATTCGATGTCGGCGTCGCGCAGCATGCCCTTCGCGCGGGCGCAGAATTCGCAGCCTTCACGGGAAAACACGGCAACGTCATACGGTAGCTCCGCTTCCGGCTCGAGATAGTTGAGCATCGTGTCGGCATCCGAAACCTCGAACGGGTCGCCCGGCTCTTCCGGCTCGATGAACATTTTCTCGATGACGCCGTCGCGCACCAGCATCGAGTAACGCCAGGAACGGCGGCCGAAGCCGAGGTCTTCCTTGCCGACAAGCAGGCCCATGCCGTCAGTGAACTCGCCGTTGCCGTCGGGCAGGAACGTGACGCGGTCGGCCTTCTGGGCACGCTGCCACTCGTTCATGACGAACGCGTCATTGACGGATACACAGATGATGTCGTCGACAC
>JARRMH010000496.1:0-978 GCA_037386205.1 Woeseiaceae bacterium
GCGTGAACCTGACGTACCTGCCGCGCAAAGCCGTGGAGGCAACGACTGACTCGGTCATCGTCGATCCGACGCTCAGTGGCATCCTGTTCATGCAGTTCAAGGTCAGCCTCGACCAGTTGATGCCGTGATTCAAAAGGTGCCAGTCACCTATTTCACGAAATAGGTGACTGGCACCTTTTATGATTCGAGGATAGCCAGGACTTCGGCGGTCTTTTCCTTTAGCAGAGCGGCGTCCCCACGGGTTTCTACATTGAGGCGAACGACGGGCTCGGTGTTCGACATACGGATATTGAAGCGCCAGTCGGCGAATTCGAAGCTGTAGCCGTCGATATCGTCGACATCCAGCGCGTCTTCGGCATAGATATCGTGGAGTTTCTGCAAAGTTGCGGCCGCGTCCTCGACCTTGCGGTTGATCTCGCCGCTGGCCGGGTACATGGCCATGCGCTCGCCGACCAGCTCGGACAACGACTTGCCTGTCGTCGAGATCAGCTCGGCCACCAGCAGCCACGGACCCATGCCGCTGTCGGCGTAGGAAAAGTCGCGGAAATAATGATGCGCACTCATTTCGCCGCCGTAGAGGGCATCAACCTCGCGCATTTTTTCCTTGATGAATGAGTGACCGGATTTGCTCTTCACAGCCTCACCGCCGGCTGCCGCCACCATATCCAGCGTGTTCCAGGTCATGCGCGGGTCGTGCACGATCTTGCCGCCCGGGGTCTTGGCCAGCATGGCTTCGGCGAGCAGACCGACGATGTAGTAGCCCTCGATAAAGGTGCCTCTCTCATCGAACAGGAAGCAGCGATCGAAATCGCCGTCCCAGGCAATCCCCATGTCGGCCTTATGTTCAATGACGGCCTCCGAGGTAACGGCCTGATTCTCGAGCAGCATCGGGTTCGGAATACCGTTCGGAAACGTCCCGTCAGGCTCATTGTGGATCTTCACGAGATCAAACGGCAGGTGCGACTCGAGCGCGTCGGA
>JARRMH010000496.1:1018-3022 GCA_037386205.1 Woeseiaceae bacterium
AGCGGCTTCAGCCGCGAGATGTCGACATAGGACAAGATGTGCTGAACGTAATCTTCCAGAACATCCACATGCTGCCGCGACCCGCCGTCACGCTCTTTGCGCTTGTCGTCCTCGGCAAGCTTGCGGATGTCCACGAGCCCGGTATCGCCACTGATCGGCCGAGCCTCCTCACGTACCAGCTTCAGGCCATTGTAATCGGCCGGATTGTGGCTCGCCGTCACCATGATGCCGCCGTCGGCATTCAGGTGGCTGGTGGCGAAATACACCATCTCGGTGCCGCACATGCCGATATCGATGACGTCGATGCCGGCATCGATCAGTCCCGCAATCACGGCGTCCGAAAACTCGAGACTGGTGAGACGCATGTCGCGCCCGACGATCATGGTCTTCGCGTTCAGGAAGTCACCGGTGGCGTTGCCGATCCGGTAACAAATCTCGGCGTTGAGTTCGTTCGGAATCTGCCCACGAATGTCGTAGGCCTTGAAGCAGGTAATGTTCATGGTTGCATGTTCCTCGTGGGAGCGCGCCCCGGCGCGCGACGGGTGTCGGCCGCGGCGGCGGCCTCCTGCGGAACTACGTATTGGTTCCTTCCCGGCCGTAGTTGTCGTCGATACGTACGATATCATCTTCACCCAGGTAGTCGCCGCACTGCACCTCGATGATGTGCACGGGCTCGTCGTAGGGATTCGCGATGCGGTGGATATCGCCGATCGCGACGTAGGTCGACTCGTTGACGCCGAGCGTGTATTCCTCGTCGTTCCGCGTGATCAGCGCCTTGCCCTTGACGCACACCCAGTGCTCGGAGCGATGGGCGTGTTTTTGCAGTGACAGCACGGCGCCCGGCTTGACGATCAGCCGCTTGACCTGGAAATTGTCGGCCATGTCGATTCTCGACGACGATCGTGTCCCTGAGACCGGCAACGGCCACCAGCCGGTCTTCGGCCTGCACGTACGTATTGTCACAGTCGTACGCCACCGTATCGCCGATCAGCGTGTTGCCGCGCTCATCCCGGGCCGAGACGTCGTGAAGCGCCGACCACGAGCCGACATCGGACCAGCCGGCGTCGAGCGGCACCATCATCGCATTGGCGGACTTTTCCATAACGGCGTAGTCGATTGAATCGGAGGGGCATTTCGCAAAGGACGCGGGGTCGGGGCGCACGAAATCGCCGTCGTGCGTCTTCGACGCCATGCTCTTCTTGCAAGCCGCGTACATCTCGGGAGCCAGTTTCTGTAACTCGTCGAGGTATGCGCTGGCCCTGAACAGGAACATCCCGCTGTTCCAGAAGTAGCTGCCGTCTTCCAGGTAGCCGGCGGCGGTCTGTTCGTCGGGCTTTTCGACGAATTCCTCGACCGGCACGGCCGCATCGCCGTCGGGTGCGGCCTTGATGTAGCCGTAGCCGGTTTCCGGACACTTCGGAACGATGCCGAATGTCACGAGCTTGCCGTCCTCGGCAGCATCGAGGCCGCGCGTCACGGCAGCCTGGAACGCGGCGACGTCCCGTATCACGTGGTCGGCCGGCATGACGAGGAGCACGACATCGGAATGCACGTCGGCCGCATGCAGTGCCGCGAGCGCGACGGCCGGCGCGGTGTTGCGCCCCTCCGGCTCGAGAATGATCTGGGCGCGGCGTTCGATGCCGTTCATCTGCTCGGCGACCGAGAAGCGGTGTGCCTCGTTGCTGACGACCAGGTGCCGGTTTTCCGCGCGTTTGAGGCCGACCGTCGGCAGCGCGCTGGTGCGCAGCGCCGTTG
Source organism: Woeseiaceae bacterium (assembly GCA_037386205.1). Classification (GTDB taxonomy): domain Bacteria; phylum Pseudomonadota; class Gammaproteobacteria; order Steroidobacterales; family Woeseiaceae; genus UBA1847. Next base: position 2,774 of record JARRMH010000496.1, read on the forward strand.
CCTGCAGCATGGTCTTCTCTCCCGCAATCGGCAGGAGCTGCTTCGGGTACATGGAACGCGAGGCGGGCCAGAGCCGCGTGCCCGATCCGCCTGAAAGTATGACTGGAAGAATTTTGCTCATAACACTCTCTTGGTTGTAAAAGGCCACCCGTAGGAGGCCGCCCCGGCGGCCGACCCATATCGCGCGCCGGGGCGCGCTCCTGCAGTGTACGGATTACCGGCCTCTTCCTATTGCATAGTAAGCAAGCC
>JARRMH010000497.1:0-2837 GCA_037386205.1 Woeseiaceae bacterium
CGCGACGATGCCCTCGTCGTGCAGGCGCCCGACCTCCGCCGTGGACAGGCCGAGTATGTCGATGAGTATTTCGTCGGTATGTTCGCCGAGCCGCGGCGCGCGCCGGGCGGGCGCGCGTGGCACGGCGCCGAAGTCGAACGGCGTACCGGGAACGAGGTATTCGCCGATGCCGGGCTGCTCCACGCGTTCGAACATCGGGTTCCCGGCAGAGCAGTCGGGGTCGTCCGCAATCGTCTCGCGCAGACTCCGTTACGGGGCCCACGACACGCGATTTTCCCGGAACGGCGGTTCGATCTCGTCGAGACGACGCTTTTCGATCCACGCACCCAGCAGTCCGGCGATCTCGCGGCGCGCCCGGAACCGGTTCCCTTCGTCCTGCAGATCGAGACCCAGACGCTCTCCGAGGAGTTCCATGTCCCCGCCGAGATCCGTCGCGTCGAGCAACGCGGACCACTGCTGGCGCGTCAAGCCGACGACCATGACACGATGGCCGTCGCGGGTCTCGAAATCGCGCCCGAATGCGCCGTAAAGATAATTGCCGTAGCGCGGGCGGTCCTCATCACCGAGGGCCGTCTCGGCCAGCAGGCCCAGATGACCGACCGCAGCCAGTGCGACGTCTTTCAGTGCCAGCCGAACGAGCTGTCCTTCGCCGTGCAGACGACGATATCGCTCCGCGGCGAGGAGGCCGGTGGCGATCATCGAGCCGGCGACCAGATCCCAGGCCGGCAGCACATGATTCACCGGCGCGTCGCTGCCCTCGGGCCCGGTCAGAAACGGCAGGCCCGTCTGCGGATTGACCGTGTAGTCGACTTCCGACCCGCCATCCCGGCGGCCCGTGAGATTGATCATGATCAGGTCATCGCGCCGTGCTCTCAGCGTCTCGTAATCGAGCCAGCCCTTCGCCGGGAAGTTCGTGCTGAATAGTCCGCAACCATCGCCGGGCGCCGTGATGAGCTCGGTGAGCAGTTCGCGGCCTCGCGGGTTACGGAAATCGACGGCGATCGAGCGTTTGCCTTTGTTGAGCCCAGCCCAGAACAGACTGCTTTTCCCGTCCGGACCGAGTGGCCAGCGCCCGTAGTCGAGCCCGCCGCCGATCGGGTCGAAGCGGATCACGTCGGCACCGAGCTGCGCAAGGGTCATGCCGCCCAGAGGGGCTGCGACGAACGCACTGCCCTCGACGACCCGGAGACCGTCGAGCACGGCGGCAGCCGGGCTCATATCACCGCCTTGTCCCGAAGTGCCTTGATCTCGTCGTCATCGAGATGTCGCCGAATATGTCGGCGATCGTGTTGAGCGGCCCGGCCGGCGCACCGGTCTTGAAACAGCGTTCCAGCACCTCTTCGCGGCTGAGCGAACCGGCCCAGTCCCGAACGATTTCGTTGACGTCGTGCGGATGCTCGAGCCGGCTCTCCTGACGGCCGTAGACATGATCGGCGGCGAGATCGGGTCGATCCATGGCTCCGGCCAGACGTGCGAACAGCTTGTCCGTTGCACAGCTGATGGCAACCCATTTGCCGTCACGTGTCGGGAAATGCCCGTTCGGGCATGCAAATTCGTTGTTGTTCGGTCCGTGACGCTCACGCACGACGCCGTACATGCCATATGCGGGAGCGAGTTCGTCGGTACAGCGGAATACCGATTCATAGAGACTGGCATCGACATACTGACCCACACCGGTCTCCTCCCGGTAACGCAGCGCCATCAGCAGACCGATGCAGCCGTACAGGCCGGTGAGATAATCGCCCAGCGTCGTCGAGCCGGGCGTTACCGGCACGCCTTTCGGCATGCCCGAGAGATAATTCTCGATCAGGATGTCCGCTTCCTTCGCGAGGGACTTTAGTACGCCGGCCCCCCGGTCCGTACGCAGATCGAGCGTAATCGAGCGCTTGTTGCGCGCCTCGCTCAGCCACGTCAGGGTGTCCCCTACGGCGGTCGGCGTCCCGAATCGACGCAGCGAGCAGCCGATTCCGGGCTGTTCCACCTTGATCACCTCGGCGCCGAACTCACCGAGTATGGATGCGGAGTACGGTCCGGCGATCACCGTGGCGAGGTCGAGTACCCGGATACCTTCGAGGGGCAGGCGCGCTTCGTCCGTGCCCTCCGGTTTGGCCTCGCGGTTGTCGTCGGCCGCCATCAGATCACCTTCCGTTTTTCCAGTTGCGCGATGTCTTTTTCCGACAGGCCGAGCAGCTCGCGCAGCACCGCGACGGTGGAATCGCCCAGTGCGGGGCCGAGGCCACTGATGCGCCCGGGCGTCGCGGACAGTCTCGGCAACACGTTCGGCACGGTCACCTCGCCAACACCAGGCACATCCACGGTGGCGAGCGTGCCGCGCTCCCGGAAATGTTCGTCTTCGAAGATGTCGGCGATGCTGTTCACCTTGCCGCAAGGCACCTCGGCATCGAGGCAACGGCGCATGATCTCGGTGCGGTCGAAGGACTCGACCCAGGTGGTGACCAGTGCATTGACATCGTCACGCGCCGCCAGACGCTTCGCCTGCGCGCCATAGGCGTCGGGGGCAGCCAGTTCGGGGCGATCCATCGCCACCGCCAGGCGTTCGAACATCCGGTCGGTCGTGCAGGCGATCGCGACCCACTTGTCGTCGCGCGTGCGGAAGTGGCCGTGCGGCACCGCAACGAAGCTGCCCGATCCCTCGCGTTCGCGGATCTTGCCGTACAGCCCGTAGGCGCCGGCGATCTCGTCAAGGGTGCGAAACACCGATTCGAAGATGGCGACGTCGATGACCTGGCCACGACCCGTCTTCTCCCGGTGCCTGAGCGCCATCAGGACACCGATCGCGCCGTACAGGCTCGAGATGTAATCGCCGAGAGGGACGG
>JARRMH010000498.1:0-1788 GCA_037386205.1 Woeseiaceae bacterium
GTACGAGCGGTGCATTGCGGACCTCGAGTCGGGCAGCCACGGTTTCGCATTTGCCTCGGGCATGGCCGCGACCGCCACGATCCTCGAACTGCTGGATACCGGCAGCCACGTGGTCGCGATGGACGATCTTTACGGCGGCACGCGGCGCCTGTTCACGGGGGTGCGCGAGCGCAGCGCGGGCCTGCGATTCAGTTACGTCGACCTGAGCGACACCGCGGCGGCCGAGGCCGCCCTGACAGACGACATGGCCATGATCTGGATCGAGTCGCCGACCAATCCCCTGCTGAAACTCGTCAATATCGAGGCGATCGTCGCGCTGGCAAAAAAGAGCGGGGCGCTGGTCGTCGTCGACAACACGTTCGCGACACCCTGCCTGCAGCGGCCGCTCGAACTCGGCTGCGACATCATCATGCACTCGGCGACCAAGTTCATCAGTGGCCATTCGGACATGGTGGGCGGCGTGGTCGTGGTCGCTGACGACGATCTCGCCGAGCGCCTCGCCTACCTGCAGAATTCGATCGGCGCGATCGCCGGTCCCTTCGACAGCTTTCTCGCGCTGCGCGGCGTCAAGACGCTGGATGTGCGCATGGCGCGCAGCTGCAGCAATGCGCAGGCGATCGCCGCCTGGCTCGAAGAGCACGACAAGGTCGAGCACGTGATTTACCCGGGGCTCGAGTCCCATCCCGCACACGAACTCGCCCGCCGCCAGATGCCCGGCTTCGGTGCCATCGTGACGTTTTTCGTCAAAGGTGAACTCGACGATGCGCGCGGCTTCCTCGAGCGCTGCGAGGTGTTCTCGCTGGCCGAGAGTCACGGCGGCGTCGAGAGCCTCGTCGATCACCCGGTGATCATGACCCACGCCAGCGTGCCGGCGGCGGAGCGGGCCAAGCTCGGCATCAGCGACACGCTGGTACGACTCTCGGTCGGCATCGAAGACCTTGACGATCTCATCGCCGACCTCGACCGCGCGCTGGGCGCCTGAAACGCAGAAAGTAAAGTACACTTGACATTATTTCGCTGATCCGCTACTTTGAGTAAAGTACACTTTACTTTTAGTAAAAGGATTACGACTTATGGACAGCGCAAAATCGAATTCCCGCGGCATCACCGCGCGCACTCGCCACAACACCGTACGGCTCGCCTGGTGGACGGCCGCGTGGGTCATCACGCTGGCGATCGCGGTCTTTGGGCCTCAATTCATATGGGAGAGCAAGGGAATCTCGCTGTCGTAATGCTCATCGGCCTGACCTATCTCATCAGCGTGTTGATCGGCCACCGGAAATACAAATGAACAATCGCCTGAAAGTGCTGCGCGCCGAGCGGGACTGGACGCAGGCCAGGCTGGCCGAAGAACTCGATGTTTCGCGGCAGACGGTCAATGCCATCGAAAAGGGCAAATTCGACCCGAGCCTGCCGCTGGCGTTCAAGGCTTCGCGCCTGTTCGACCTGCCGATCGAGGACATCTTCCAGTACGACGACTGATGCGAAGTACAGCTGCAGCGATCAGGCTGCGCTGAGCGCCGCGAGCTGATCCGCCTGGTATTCGTTGACCAGCGGTTCGATGACCTGGTCAAGGTTGCCTGCGAGGATCTCGTCGAGCTTGTACAGCGTCAGGTTGATGCGATGGTCGGTGACCCGCCCCTGCGGATAGTTGTAGGTGCGAATGCGTTCCGAGCGATCGCCCGAGCCGACCAGCAGCTTGCGCTTCTGGGCTTGTTCGGTTTCCTGCGCGGCAACCTGCTGGTCGAGCAGGCGGGCCTGTAGCAACGACAGCGCCCGCGCCCTGTT
>JARRMH010000498.1:1880-2818 GCA_037386205.1 Woeseiaceae bacterium
TGTTCTTGTGCTGCGAGCGCTCGTCCTGGCACTCGACGACGATGCCGGACGGGATGTGCGTGATCCGCACCGCAGAGTCGGTCTTGTTGACATGCTGGCCGCCGGCACCCGAGGCACGGTACGTGTCGATGCGCAGGTCCGCCGGGTTCACGTCGACCTCCTCGACCTCGTCGGGTTCGGGCAACACGGCCACCGTGCAGGCCGACGTGTGAATGCGGCCCTGTGACTCGGTAGCCGGGACCCGCTGCACGCGATGTGCGCCCGACTCGAACTTGAGTTTCGCGTAAATGCTGTTCCCCGTTACGCGGCTGATGATTTCCTTGAAGCCACCGTGCTCGCCCTCGCGCTCCGAGAGGATCTCGATTTTCCAGCCGGCATTTTCGGCGTAGCGCGAGTACATGCGAAACAGGTCGCCCGCAAAGATTGCCGCCTCGTCGCCGCCGGTGCCGGCGCGAATCTCGAGGTAGACGTTGCTGTCGTCGAACGGGTCGGGCGGGATCAGGGCCTTTTGCAGGTCCACCAGCAGCCGTTCGCGCCGCTCCTCGAGCCCCGCCAGCTCGTCTTCACCCATCTCCCGTACGTCCGCGTCCTGGTCCTGTGCCATCTCCTCGGCCGCAGCAATGTCGTCAAGGATGCCCTCATACTGCTGAAACGACTTGACGACCGGCTCAACGCGCGCGTACTCGCGCGAGAGATTGCGGACGACGGTATGTGGGATTGGCACATCGCCGAGGGATGGGTGGACTACAGTCCCCGCTGGTTCACCATGCTTGGCTACGCTCCGGACGAGTACCCTGGCACCTATGACACGTTCGCGGATCTCCTGCATCCGGAGGACAAGCGACGCGTGGAAGCCACGGTGATGAAGGCAGTGGAAGGTCAGACGGACGGATTCCAGATGGATTTCAGGCGGGGTTTCGGTCGGGTCGGGCGGGATC
>JARRMH010000499.1:0-2580 GCA_037386205.1 Woeseiaceae bacterium
GTCGCTGCCGGCCTCCTCCGACGGCTTTGCCGCTTCCTTGTCGGCCGGTGAATCCGCATCGCCGGACGGCGTCGGCATATGCTGAAGGGCGACCTCCAGCACCTGGTCGATCCACTTCACTGGAAGAATATTCAACTTGTCTTTGATGTTCTTCGGTATTTCGACGAGATCCTTTGCGTTCTCTTCCGGGATCAGCACCGTCGTTATGTTACCTCGATGAGCCGCCAGCAGTTTTTCCTTCAGTCCGCCGATCGGCAACACCTCGCCTCGAAGCGTGATCTCACCGGTCATTGCAACGTCGGATTTCACCGGGATGTCCGTCAGCGCGGACACCAGGGCCGTGCACATACCGACGCCGGCGCTCGGTCCGTCCTTCGGTGTTGCGCCTTCCGGAACGTGGATATGCACGTCCGTCTTCTGGTGGAATTCGGGATCGATGCCGAGGATCTTGCTCCGGCTGCGGACCACCGTCATCGCGGCCTGGATCTGCGGACCACCGTCATCGCGGCCTGGATCGACTCGGTCATCACCTCGCCCAGCTGACCGGTATGGGTGAGCTTGCCCTTGCCGGGCACGACGGCCGCCTCGATCGTCAGGAGTTCGCCGCCGACCTCGGTCCAGGCGAGGCCGGTCACCTGACCGACCTGGTCGTTCTCCTCGGCCCGACCATAACGGAACCGCTCGACGCCGAGATAGCGGCTCACACTCTTCGGTCGCAACGTGACCCGCTTCTTCTGCTTCTTCAGCAACAGTTCCTTCACGACCTTGCGGGAGATTTTCGCGAGCTCGCGTTCCAGGTTTCTTACGCCGGCCTCGCGCGTGTAATGACGGATGATCTGATAGACGGCGGGGCGCGTGACGTGCAGCTCGTCTTCCTCCAGACCGTTCTCCTTCTTCTGCTTCGGCAGCAGGTAGCGCTCGGCGATATTCGCCTTCTCGTCCTCCGTATAGCCGGGCAGACGGATGACCTCCATGCGATCGAGCAAAGGCGCCGGGATGTTCAGGCTGTTGGCCGTGCACACGAACATGACGTCCGAGAGGTCGAAGTCCACCTCGAGGTAGTGATCGTTGAAGGCACTGTTCTGCTCCGGGTCCAGCACTTCGAGCAGCGCCGACGACGGATCGCCCCGGAAGTCCATCGCCATCTTGTCGATCTCATCGAGCAGAAACAGGGGGTTGCGAGACTTCACGCGGGCGAGATTCTGGATGATCTTGCCGGGCAGCGACCCGATATAAGTGCGGCGGTGGCCACGGATCTCGGCCTCGTCACGCACGCCGCCGAGCGACATTCGCACGAACTTGCGGTTCGTCGCCCGCGCAATACTCTGCCCGAGCGAGGTCTTGCCGACGCCGGGCGGGCCGACGAGGCAGAGGATCGGGCCTTTCAGCTTCTTCACGCGCTGCTGCACGGCCAGGTACTCGAGGATGCGTTCCTTCACCTTCTCCAGGCCGTAGTGATCGGCTTCCAGCACCTCTTCGGCCCGCTCCAGATCGCGCAGGATCTTCGTCGACTTCTTCCACGGCGCCTTCACCAGCCAGTCGATGTAGTTGCGCACGACCGTCGCTTCCGCGGACATCGGTGACATCAGCTTCAGCTTGTTCAGCTCGGCCTCGGCCTTCTCCCTGACCGTCTTCCATCTCGCCGAGCTCCTTCTGAATCGCCTTCATCTGCTCGTTGAGGTAGTACTCGCGCTGACTCTTCTCCATCTGCTGCTTCACGCGGCCGCGAATGCGCTTCTCGAGCTGCAGCACATCGATCTCGCCCTCGATGAGCGCGAGTACCTGCTCGAGACGCGTCCTGACGTCTTCGACCTCCAGGATGCGCTGCTTCTCGGAGAGCTTCAGCGCCATGTGTGCGGCCACCGTATCGGCGAGACGCCCGGGCTGGTCGATGCCGGACAGCGAGGTGAGGATTTCCGGCGGCACCTTCTTGTTCAGTTTCACGTAGTGCTCGAACTGGGCGATGATCGAACGCACGAGCACGTCGATCTCGCGCTCGTCGTAGCGGTCGTCGTCCGCCAGGAGCGTCACGTCGGCCGAGAAATACTCCCCTTCGTGCAGAGCATCGATGTGGGCGCGCTCGCCCCCTTCCACCAGCACTTTCACCGTGCCGTCGGGCATTTTCAGCAACTGCAGGATCGTGGCCACCGTGCCGATGTCATAGAGATCACGCGCGGCCGGCTCGTCGGTTTCGGCCTCGCGCTGGGCCACCAGGAGGATCTGCTTCGTCTCTTCCATGGCCAGATCCAGGGCCACTTTGGATTTCTCGCGGCCGACGAACAGCGGTATCACCATGTGCGGATACACCACGACGTCGCGGAGCGGCAGCACGGGGACACCGCAGCGCTCACGGCCGATTTCCGTATTCGTAAGCTCTTCGTTGGGCACTGAACTGACCTCGTGACTATTGGTCCCCCGGACAGGGGGAGAGAGTAGATATTTCCGGTAACAGGATACCCGGATTCATACGGTATATGGGGTCACGGTGCAGCCGATCAAGGCCGCCCCGTCCCCGGCTCCGGGAGAGGCTTGCTGGACGCGGCAGCGACACCCGGCAGGTCGGGCGCGGTGCGACGCGCT
>JARRMH010000500.1:0-2687 GCA_037386205.1 Woeseiaceae bacterium
TGCAGCGCTACCGCTGGCCGATCCTGTTCTTCACGGCGGTCGCGTTCTGGAACCTCGTCGGTGCGGGCCTGTTCGGCTTCCTGATCAACCCGCCGCTGCCGTTGTACTTCATGCAGGGCCTCAACCTGACGCCGCTGCATGGCCACACGGCATTGTTCGGTGTCTACGGCATGCTCGGCATCGGCCTGATGCTGTTCTGCCTGCGCGGCATCAAGCCCGAGGCCGAGTGGAACGAGCGCACCCTCAGCGTGTCGTTCTGGTCGCTCAACATCGGGCTCGTCGGCATGTCGCTGATGACGCTGTTGCCGCTCGGCATCATGCAGCTCGTCGCCGCGATCGAGAACGGTTACTGGTACGCCCGATCGGCCGAGTTCCTGCAGCGTCCGATCGTCGACATGATCGTGTGGATGCGGGTGCCCGGTGACATCCTGTTCAGCGTCGGTGCGCTGGCACTGGCGTGGTTCGTGCTGCGGCTCTGGGTAGGGCGGCGTACCGCGCGCGGTACAGTTCCCGCTGGAGTCGAAACCGCGAGATGATCGAGTTCTACCCGCAAATCAAGCTGGTACACGTGGCCGCCGTTCTTCTGAGCGGCGGCCTGTTCCTGCTGCGGGGCCTGGCGGTGCAGGGCGGCCTGCGCGTGGGTATGGTGGCCCCGGTCCGATTCCTGAGCTACGGGATCGACATCGTGCTGCTTTCCGCGGCCCTGATGCTTGTAGCCGTCCTGCCCTCGGCCGTGTTCGGCAACGGCTGGCTGTGGGCGAAGCTCGGACTGCTGCTGGTCTACGTCGGGCTCGGCACGTTTGCCCTCAAGCGCGGCCGCACGCCGCGCGTGCGTCTGCCGCCGCAATACTGGCACGGCCACGAGATGCTCTTCGGTTTTATCGGCGCCGCCATCGCCGGGTTCCTGCTGACGGCCGTACCGAGCTGGACCGGCAGCCGCGGCTTGGCGGGACCACGTCTCGTGTTGCTCGTGTTGCTGTGGCTCGCGGGCCGGCTGGTTTTCTCCCTGGGTGGCGTCTTGCCGTTGCCGCTGCTCGCCATCGTCGAGCTTGCGTTCATACCGGGTCTTGCACTGACGCTTGCCCCGTCGCTGTTGCGATCCGCCAATCGCAACTGGCCGATGCTCGTTGTGCTCGGTGCCTTCTGGGCTGCGGATGTGGTGTTCATCTTCGGACTGACTACAGACGACCCCATGCTGAGCCGCATCGCCCTGCGCGCGGCGCTCGACCTCGTGCTGGTGCTGATCACGATCATCGGTGGCCGCATCGTACCGGCGTTTACGGGCAATGCCCTGCGCGCAGCGGGCGCTGACGTCGCGCTGCGCTCGAACAAACTCGTCGAACGGCTCGTCATCGGCCTGATGCTGGCCTACGGGGTGTCGGACATCGTCGCAGGCGATAACCGGGTGACTGCCGTTGTGGCGGCGCTCGCCGCCGCCGTGCAGCTCTGGCGCTTATCGGGCTGGCAGGGCTGGCGGACCGGCTCGCAGCCGATCGTCTGGGTGCTGCACGTCGCCTATGCCTGGTTGCCGGTCGGACTTGCACTGCGCGCCGCGTGGCTGTTCGGCGGTTTCGGCTGGGCGGTCCACTGGCAGCATGCCCTGGGTGCCGGGGCGGCGGCGATGATGATCCTGGCCGTTATGACCCGGGCATCGCTCGGGCACACGGGTCGGTCTTTGCGGGTCCCCGCATCGATCGCGGCAGCCTACGGCCTGCTCGCGGCGTCCGTGCTCGTGCGGGTCTTCGGCCCGCAGGTTTTACCGCTCGACTACGCCGGGGTCGTGCAGATCAGTGTGGCCGGGCCCGATCCGGCACAGGATCACGGTATGGGCAAAGAATCTCCAAGGGAACGGTCCTGGTCCGATGCCATTCGATTCGTCGCCGGGTTCGTGTTGTCGTTCGCCGCGGGTATGGCGCTGGCCGGGGAACACGATGCGACGGAAGGGCCGATCGAGCAGATCGTCGTCGTCGCACACAAGGACGCGCGTTCGATCCGGGACGTTGCGGCGCATGTCACGAGCCTGTCCCGCGCAGCGCTCGCGAACGAACTCGCGACGTCGGCAGAGGACGTGTTTCGCTACGTGCCCGGCATCGATTACGAAACCGCAGGTATGCGCTTCGGTGCCGAGGGCATCAACATCCGCGGCATCGGCGGTAATCGCGTCGCGACGCTCGTCGACGGCGTGCCGCTGTCCGACCAGTTCGGTGTGGGCAGTTTTTCGAATGCCACCCGGGATTTCATCGATACGGGCCTGGTCGAGTCCATCGAGGTCCTGCACGGCCCGGCGTCGGCACTGTACGGGAGTTCGGCGATCGGCGGTGTCGTCGTCGCACGGACACCCGATCCCGCCGACCTCGACGCAGGCGACGTGCTACTCACATGGCGCGGCCACGATGCGAGCGCGCACGGCCAGTCGATGCTTGCACTTGGCGAGCGTGACCGCGGCGTACTCCTGGGCGCGAGCTGGCGCAATGGCCAGCAGCCGGAATCCGCGGCCACGAATGCCGACATGGACCGTCGCGACGACACGCGCCGCAAGCTGCTCGGCAAGGTCGTCGCCGAGGACCGCCATGGCGGGACGTGGCGCGCAACCCTGATCAGCCAGGACGCGCGTGCCGAGTCCGACATACGCTCACTGCTCGGCTCGGGACGCTATGCCGCGACGACCGCACTGCTCGGCGATGACG
>JARRMH010000501.1:0-1563 GCA_037386205.1 Woeseiaceae bacterium
TCGTTTACGGCCGGCGACAGCGCTCTGCTGGCGATTTCGGATAGCGCAACGAGTGCGAAGCGCGGATCGTCATCGTAAACCCGGTTCTTGCCGATCTCGAATGCTTTGACAATTTCCGAAAGTCCCTCGTCGGGCAGGTCGCCCTCTTCCGTCGTCAGGTAGGCGAGCGGACGACCGGGCGCGACGAACACGCCGGGGACCGCAGTGAGAACGATGCGTATCCGATTTTGGGAAGCGAACTCCTGCAGTCCCTTCATATCGACGTGTTGAACATACCCGATCTTGTCTGCAAACACGGGATTACCCTGGTCGATATCGGATGGCAGTTCAGCACCGCCAAGTCGGCGATTCATACGATTGCGATTGAAAGCCTCGATGCCGGCGGCCTCGACCTTCTCGATCGTCGTGCTGATTCGTCCCAGGCGAGCAATCCAGTCGACCCAGCGCACGAACGTCACCACGACGAATGCGAGGACAGCGACAGTCATCATGAAGATGACGAAGAGTCCGCTCTTCGAGTAAAAGTCCGAACGTAAAGATGAAAGCGCCGAGAAACGCCGAAAGCGCGTTCTGCGACAGATCGTCGGCCACCAATAGAGAAAACGATCGAGGGGTGGCCGTGCTACTTGCCGAGGCATACGCCGATACCATAGAGCCGACTGCAAGCGTGGCGATAACGAGCATACTGCTTGCCGTTATTGACAGCAGAGTCTCTATCGACTCGGCGGCAATGTTCGGTAGGCGCTCCTCGATATTCAGGTTGTCCGCTGCTTTTGCGATGAATGCAGCCGCCACGGACAAGATGGACCAGATTAACGGGCGCACCCACAGTCGCTCCTGAAGACGCTGGAGCAGAAAAAGTATTCGTCGCCACATCTTGCGGGTACCTTCAAATCAACCGATCGTACATCAAACCGGGATAAGGACCGACGACCCGCGTGAATACTGCATCACAGTAAACATATCCGTGTTCTCAATTGAATTGCCAGCGTCCGCTGCTGACCCGACGCGGACGATTGCCGCGACATTGAGTTAGACTGAATACTCTTGACCTTTAGCGCGAATCACGAAGGCACCTCAAGTGACTGAACCTCGTCGCCAAGTAGCAGCGCCTTGTGGACTGGTCGTTGGTGCGATTTTGGGCGTGGCAGGAAGTTTTGCGTCATCGGCATCCTTACGCGGATTGCTGTGGGGTATCGACGGTGTTGCGCTGGTTGTAGCTGGCGCCTTGCTCACGACCTATCACTTTGACCAAAAGAATAATCTTGTGGCGGCGGGTTACTTGGTCTTCCTTGTGGGCCAAACATTGGTTCTGTCAACAGCAGCAACACCACTTGAATCGGCCGCGCCGGTATTTGCCGCTGGCGTATCTCTCTGGGCAGCGTCTCTTGTTGTGATCAGCGTTCCCCCCTTGATGCCACTTTGGGTTCGAGTGGTAGCATCAGTAGCCGCAGTTTTGTTTTCTATTGTCGCCGTGCAGCTATTTCAGGGGCAGCCACTGGATGCATTGTCGAGGCCATTACCATTCTTTGCGTACCCGCTGTTGGCGGCAACGATGTTTGG
>JARRMH010000501.1:1611-2775 GCA_037386205.1 Woeseiaceae bacterium
AAACCAATTCTCGTATGGGCACTCGACCCAAATTCGATCCACCTGTAACCCTATTATGTCGGATCGCTTTACAGGAAAGCGTTTGCGTAGAATCGGTGCACTCGTAATGCGTTGATATTTAGCCTATTCGGGATCTGGCACGGAAATTGCGACTTCACTACCCATCCGGAGTGATTTGGGAACGAATGATGAAACGTACTAAATTCACGTTACTGACGATTTTGATTCTTGGATGGGGTGCTACGGCAAACGCTGGAATTATTTCTGCTCAGCTTTACGCGGACGACACAGAATTTTCGACCGCGACCGGCGCCGTTAGCCTGACTGGAGCACTTCCGGACATCGGCGCGCAAGGTCAGTCGGTCACACTTGGCGACGTAACACTGACGGCTGGCAATACGATTTTCGTCGGGACCGGCTGGTCGTCGTTGATGCCAGGCGGCAATGCGATTGCGATCAGCGGCTCAGAAGACCTTGATATCGCCATCGATACAGGCCTGGCGACGGCCTTCGGTTTCTATTTTCAAGAGCCCGCGTCGAGTACTGGCCAGCTTGATGGTTGTAATACGACGTGTGTCGACTCGACGTTTGATATCGAGTTTTACCTGGGTGGCGTTCTGTTGGACTCGGTGCTCTTCTCTCCGGCGGACGATCTACTGCTCTTCGGTGGCATCATTCTCGACGAAGTGTTCGACGAAGTCAGGTTCAATGAAATCGTAGGCACCAATGACAATGAATTTTTTGGCGAGATGTACATTGCCAGAGTTCCGGAACCCGGCACCCTCGCACTCATAGGCATTGGACTCGCTGGAGTGGGAGTGGCAAGACGCAAGAAAGCGTAAGCATCCGAAGCAATAATTAAAAAAGCCCTGCCCGGTACGGGGTCTTTTGTGATTGCGAATGATCGGAAGTGGCCGGTAAGCGACCTTTCAGCGAGGCCGCTACCGGCTTTCTTGTCTAAGCGTCGGTCGTCTCTGCGATCTCCAACGCATCCTCAACTTCAATCTCGAGGTAGCTGACGGTATTCTCCAGCTTCGTGTGACCGAGCCGGAGTTGCACCGCCCTGAAATTCTTGGTGCGTCGGTAGATGAGGGTGGCCTTCGTACGACGCAGGGAGTGAGTGCCATAGGCGGCCGGATCTGGACCAATCTCTTCGATCCAGGA